>DASXWB010000115.1:0-10946 GCA_036503915.1 Lacipirellulaceae bacterium
TGGTCGATGTGGAAGAGAAGTTGAGAGACTGGCCCTAACAGCGCCAATGACGTGATCCATCAAACCGTGGGTTTTTTGTATACGTCACTGAAGAACTCGGCTAACGGGTTGATGCCACTTCAGCGCAGCATGCCAAGCTCAAAATCGTTCCAGCTGACTTTGACAGTCGCCACCTCGGAGCGAAAGCAGAGTGTCGTTTCCTTTGGAGCTTGGTGGGGATTGACCGACACAAGACACGCCCACGTTGGTGCCTTGGGTTCAGGCCCGCCTCGGGCTCCGGTCACGATCACGAATGGAAGGTAGCGAGTCGCCATTGTGTCGATTTGATGGCGCATCCAGTCCATCAGTGAGAACCTTCGCGAGTCAAACTGATTGGCCACGAGGTGGGCGCCACCGAAGCGCTTGCATGTTCCCTAATCCTACTCAGGTGACGCTCTCCTCCGCACGTTATGCGAATGACGGTTTGGCACGGTGGGCTAGGTGCAACGGCCGATGCAACCTACGCCGGTTAGCATTGGACGAAAGAGGCGGACGAGTTCGAAATCACAGGACGGTCTACCGACTTCGCAGCTCGTAGCGCTTGATGAGCACCCAAGCAAAGCCGCACACTCCAGCCACCTCTATTGCGCTTGGCTCAGGCACGACTTCCCGCGACTGGATCGATGCAACCACCTGCCCGAAGTCGCGACCCGAGTTGGGATAAGAGCAAGTGAAGTCGGTGACGGCATCTGCGAACGCCGCTAAGTTGCTCGGCGGCAGTTCTGACAATGCTTTCGATGCGAAAGCGCTTGCGTCGTCATCTCTCGACGGTACTCGGCTGTGCGCGGGCTCATAAGTGCCAAGCGATGGCAAGAAGTTTGGGACCAAATTGTGTTCGAATCGGTCAACGGGAGTGGACGGCGACCGTGCCGGAACGCTAAACCTTGTTTCGCCGTTCGCATTGAATTCCCGAAGGAATCACACCGATCATTACCGAGCTCATGATCCATCGCGAATGTGCCGCAAGCCAGTGAACCCTGGGTGCCAGGCCCCGCCGGGCAACACGCTGGGTAACCAGGTGCTGGCGCTCTCAGCTTGGTTGCACTATGGGCTGGGCAACACGCCGGCGCAGGTGGTCGAGGTGCTTGGTGTTTGAGGTACCTGCAGGGTTTATGCGTTCTGCAACGTACGGCCATCGTATTTGCGTGACGGGGCACAGCCGTGGGACGACATACCGCTGCGGCCGGCTTAAAGCGCGATTTCAATCCCCCGGCCGGCGGTTTCGTCAGCAACCTCGACGCCACGAACGGCGTCGATTCCCTGTCCGGAATGAACGATCGTCACTTGATAGAATCCTGCTGGAATACCGGGCAAATCTGTTCCATCACTCTCCAGCGGGGCGACGCCGCCCTCGACCGTCGTTCCGGAATAGCTGGGATACCCCTCTCCCAAGAACGGCTCGGGCGCCAGCGTGACCTCGGCGCCAACCAAGGGCTTCCTCTCCGCGGTGATGCGCAGATCGATGGGAAAGTAGTCGGCGCCAGCCTCAATGACTTCCATTCGCGCCTGTATCTCTTCCTTGGTTAGCACACCGTCGCCATTGCGGTCGACACGCCGGCCGCTTGCTGCCAGAGCAGGCGAGTTCTTAAGCTCGTCGGCCGCAAGTTTACCATCGCGGTTCCGATCGTAGGTATCAATTGCCTTGGCTGCTGCAGTTGCAGGGTCGTATCGCTGCATACTGGTAATACCACCACAACCGCAAAGCAACGGAATTACGAATGTAGGAATAAGGCAAAGGGCGTATGTAGGTCGCTGTTTATCCAATTGCGCAGACTTCGAGCGGTAAGACTGAAAAAGATGAATCATCGCGGAATCTGTACGGGAACGAACAGGACGTATAGAGTAGGTGCACCAGCCAACTCGAGGTATGTAGGATTAATCCCTCGTGTCGCCGCGCCCCGGCGGCAGCGCCGGACTGCCATCGTCTCTGCGGTTTGCCATCATTTCGAATGTAGCCATGTCGACGTCGTAGACCACAGCATCAACGGATCCATCGCACATGACCACTTGAAACACACTCGAATGAGCACTGCCGAATTGGACGACACAAATCTTGCTAAGCGGCGCCTGAAGTTCAACGGAATCAGGCGTCGGAACGTAAGTAATATCAGCGCGCCAGCTACGGGGTTCCAGTCGGGCGTTCGCCCAACGGATAACGTCCCAATCGTAGCCTTGGTATGGCGAGTTGTTATCGGCACATGTGCTAACCTCTCCCTCGAGTCCATAAAACTGATTAAACAAATACTTCTCGCCTACCAACATAGTTTTCGACGTGCCATCGGTAATTTGTTTTATCTCCACGGGCAACCGCGGCCGGACCACTCCGTTGAACCACTTGGCGACTCTCTCATCCGTGTACGGATCCCAGTTGCAATTCGGGTACGAATCAACACAACTCAAAGCGGGACCCTGTGACCAACCTGGGGCCGCAGGCGTTGCGCCGCCGTAGGCACCGGATTCCGCCGGGGAATACGTCCCGCCGTTGGCCGCATAGTCCGTCTTTGCGACGTATTTCCCTGGAGGATCGGCTGCGTTTAAGCTGCTTTCGCTGCCGTACGAGACTGACGCGGGGCGGCGAGACGGACAGTAAAACACGGGCACTGGATGCGCCTTCTGCCGAGCAAGTAGGGTGGCCTTCGCGGGCGTTGGCAACCCTTGTCCCACGACAAACGTGTTACCTTCTTCCAGATAATTCATGATGCTGAAGGGCCAACCGCCCGGCTGGCTTTCTCCGGTGCCCATGTCTGGATCACCGGTCCACAGATAGCCCCACCCACCTGCCGCAAAGAAACCGTGTGTAGACTCATGATTTAAGAACGCAAGCCCGATGTTCTTAAGATTGTTCTGACATTGGCTCCGTCGTGCGGCTTCGCGGGCGGCTTGGATTGCCGGCAGCAACAGCGCCACGAGGATGCCGATGATCGCGATCACGACCAAAAGTTCAACAAGGGTGAACGCTCGCAACCGTCGGCACGCCGAAGGCGAACGATCCGATTTACGAAGCGCGCTGGTATCCATTTCAGACCTCCCAGAAGTGATCGCCCACCGTTGAGGTGCGGATGAGTGGAGCGAAAGATAGCCGCGCATGCTCACCGGCCGCGACGGCGCCCAGCGGCAAAAATTCGCCACCCAGTCTTGAAAAGAATCCGACTGTCATTGGAAAAGCCGTCTCTACCGCCGCTTCACTGCCGCAGGTCCGCCGAGCCGAGCAGGCCACGTAGCCGTGTCTCTTCAAGTCGCCGGCGCGAGCCCGCCGCGGCCGACTCGATCAAGTGAGCCTCGCTACGAGTAGAAACCTCCCTTATCTTTGTACACCACAGCCGGGCATTGGAAAACGGCCAATAGTTGTGTTTATGCCGTAATACGCTACGGAAATAAGTCACTGCGGCGGAGACGCTCTGGCCAGCGGTGAGTCCGGCCGCTCGTCTCCATGATGCCGGATGTCGAGGCTCGATGCTCGATAAAGAGTTGCCAAGCGACCGTCCGGCATCCGGCATCGCGAGCCTCGTTTCAGCTACCGCCTCGGCCGCCGGCCGCGCCACAGGCCCAGCAGCAACACGCTGAGTGCCAACGTGGACGGCTCGGGCACGCTCCCCCCCGGCAACCGACTGAAATCGAACCCGCTGCCGGTGCCCGCTAGCAGGGCATCGTGCAACAGGAACACGTCGGCGAGGTTCGTAACGCCGTCGAGGTTCAGATCGCCGTCGCGCAGCGTCTGCACGTCACCCACGCGGACGTTGTTCAGGCGTTTTTCGTTGAACCAACCGGCTACGAGAGCATCGATGTCGGCCGCACCGACCGAACCGTCCTGGTTCACGTCGCCCGGCACACCGGTGATGCCCGACAGCGCCGAGTTCGCCACGTACTTATTGTCTGCGGTTAAATCGAAGGTGTACGTTCCCGGGGCCGGGTTGGGGCCGTTGGTGACGGTGCCCATCACGAACATATTCATGTCGTCGAGCACGCCGCGGAAGAATTCCATGTCGCTGTTGCCAGTGGCGTCGGCCGGCTCGGAGCCGACAACCAGGAACTCATTCGGCGTCGGCGCCCCGTTGTAGCCGCCAGGCGCGGCTGCGATCGCTTCGCCGTTGAGGAACATGATGCTGCCGCCGGTCGGGGCCGCGGCGGTTGGCCGCACGACCATCAAGTGCGCCCACTCGTTGAACGCCACCGCGCGGTTCGAATTCACGTCGGCACCGTTGTAGCGCATGACCCATTGCCCGGCGGCGTTGATCCGCAAACCGTGCTGGTTCAAGTCGGAGACGACGTTCTGCACGGTGCCGGGATTCGGCCCGCGCGGATAGACCCAAAGCTGGAAGCCACGGTCCGAGATGCCGATGTAATCGAGCGGCCCCGGCGGCTGGACGATCGAGCCGATCGACGCATCGGACGTGGCCGGGTTGTTCAGCCGAGCGCCGCGCAAATAATCGTCCCCGCCGTCGAACAAGATGCCGAGTACTGAGCCATCGGCGGCCGCCCCGGGCCGCGCCTGGGACAGGTTTGCGCCCGTCGTGGTGACGTTGATATACGTCGGCCCACCAAACGGCGACAGGTCCTGCAAGTCGCCGGAGCCGGGCGCGTTGGCGCTATCGAACGTGACACCGAAGGTGTTGCCCGATCCGACCACGGCACCGTTGGCGGCACCTTCGCTTGAATCGTCGCCAAACAAGTAAGTTCGATCGACGTAGGCATTCGCGTGAGCCGCATGGCCGATCGCCAGACCTATCAGCCCACTCACAAGCACCGGCAAAGCAGGGCAACGAACCAGCGCGAAGCGCCGCGCCGCTGGCAGGCGATAGCAAACGCCGACCGCCACCGCCAAAAGCACGAGCATCGCGGCGTTTGGCTCGGGCACCGCCGCGGAATTGCCCAAATCCGCTCCACTTCCGCCGGTTCTGCCAAAATTGGTTCGCCACACCGTGTAATCCTCCTGAGTGACCGTGCCGGGCGTATCGTCGTTCGGCAGGGTAGTATTCGTGTTGAGTGTCTTCCGCCAAATCACATAATCGGCCGCGTCGACCGTCCCATTTCCGTTGTAATCGCCCGCCACCCCGCCGGGAGCGGTGACGTATGAGACGCTTCCGGAACGCAGGCCGCCGTCGGCGCTCAAGAAGCGGAATTCCAAGTCCTCGGCGCCCAACGTTGTGTTGTACGCCTGGCCTAGGCTCAACGACTGTCCGGGCATCAACAAGGAGCTAGCGGCCAGCGAGCCGGCCTCCAGGGCGAATGCGGAAGCGCCGCCCGCCTTATCCCAGCCGGCGGGAACCGTCCAGCCGGTCGTGCTCAGCGAGCCAGCCGGGCTGGTGACTTCGTAGCCACGAACATTAAAGTCGAGATTTTCGGTGACGTTCTTGATCGTGACGTGACCGCTCACCGTGTTGACCTCCAAGTCGAGCGTGAAGGCCCCTGGGAGCTGCACGACGACCAGGCCGGACATTGAAGGATCGTTGTTTCCCGCGGCATTGTTCTGCGACCGCCATTGAAAGGTTTGCGTGGTCGCATCGGCGGTGAAAGCGCCGATAACCGAGGCCACATCTCCGCGGGCGTAACTAACTCCCGTGTCGAAGTTGCCGATTCCATCATCCGGCTCATAAATCCGAGCCGAACAGCAACCGCGTGTATCCACCGCCCCGATCACCTGAATCTGATACGGTACGCCGGCGGTGAGGCCGTCGATCGTCACCATCGCGGTTGCAGGGTTTCCCGGGTGCCAGGAGTGGCTGTCCAAGAGCTCCACTAAATCCATGTCCATGCCCGGCGGGGCCGTAGCCGTATAACCTGCAGCCCCGTTGTTTGGGCCGCTCGCAAACGTATGCGTCAGTAGACCGGGGATGCCGGCGGCGTCAACTCGCGTAAACGCGACCCCGTTAATGATGCCATCATCTGGCGCGAAGCCGGCCGCGTCGTTGAAGTCGGCCGCGAAGAGGACCGTGCTGCCAGCCGGCACGATGACGTCCGAATTGTCATTCACCGTAAAGGGCGTCTCCCAGGAGATCTCCGCGGCGTGAGCCGACTGCGGGGCCGAAACAGCGAGCGCCAGGACGGCGAGCAGCCCGCCGGCCGCATGGCGCTGCGAAAGCCGGCCACGAAATCGACGGCCGGTTAACGCCGCGACGCCAAGCACGATCAGCATGCACGTCGACGGCTCAGGCACGCTGGCCAACAAAGCGGCAGAACCCGCGCCGTTGGCGGCGTCGTAGGCGTCGAGAAACAGCTTCATGTCGTTCAGATTGTTCACTCCGTCGTTGTTCAAGTCGCCTCTCTGATATCGTTCGGCCGCTGAAAATCCGGACAAATCTGACTGCGCGTTGCTGATATAAATGGTCCAGTCGGCCGGCGTGAGCAGATTATCAAAATTGAGATCGGCAAACGCAAAGGCCTGATCGCCGTTGCCGGCGAAGGTGAGCCCAACGGTGTGAATTCGGCCGTCGGAACGAAGGACTTCTAATATGACGTCCTCCGTCGGGCTTTTGAGCCAGACGTTGCCTAAATCCAAGGTCTGCCCGGCGCCAATTGCGCCCCCGTCGCGCGGGCCGGAGGTGTTAAGCTCCGCTTCGCTCAGATTCGTGCGGCTCGCCGAGTCGCTGAGCATCCTCCAAGCGTCGTTCGAGTCAATTGAGCCGTCGCCCGGCGTGGGGGCCGAGGGCTTGTCGTAATTGTTGGCGACCGACTGCCAATTGGCAGGATTCAAGCCACCAAAGTTCGACTGGACCGTGTAACCGATTATGTCGAACGGCTGTGTGGTGCCATTGCTGACGCTGAGGTTGCCCGTGTCCCGGTCGAGCGTCGCCGCGACCACGCCGCCGATCGATCCCGGCATGCGCGTTACGACCAAGCCCGACATTCCCGGATCATTGTTTCCGGCGGCGTTATTGAGCGAACGCCACTGAAACACTTGCGTGCCCGCATCCGCGATAAAGGTGCCCAAGATTGACTGGACCAGTCCGCGCTGGATACTGGTTCCGGTGTTGAAGCTGCCCTGGCCATTGTCTGGTTCATAGGTCCGTGCTGCACAACAGGGGCGCGTATCCACGGCGCCGATTACCTGGATTTGGTAGGGTGCTCCGACGGTAAGCCCCTGGAGGGTGACCGACGCCGTACCGGGGTCGCCACCCATCCAGGAGTGGCTATTCAGGAGGTTGTCCAGGTCCGCGTCGCCGGTGCCGCCGGGAAAAGCCGCCGCGCCAAAATTAGGCCCGCTGGAAAAGGTGTGCGTCAGAAGCCCGGAGATACCAGCAGCGCCGACCGGCGCAAAGGTGATCCCGTTAATGACGTCATCTTCAGGACCGAAATCCGTGGGGGTGTTGAAATCCGCCGCGAAGTGAACCGTGCCGCCGGTCGGAAGGTTGATATCCGTAGGCGACTGCACGATGATCGGCGCGTTCCAGGTAATTTCTGACGCTGCCGCCGATTGCGGCCCGATCCAAGCTGCCGCCAGGACGAGCATCAGCCCGCCGAGCGCTCCCAATCGCTTTGACAACATCAAACAAGTGCGATCCGAACAGCACATCTTTGTTCTCCGGTCAGCCGATGCTGTAAGTTGCCGCTAAGGCGGACACGCAGGCCCGCAGATTCTGAACTTATAAGTGGAGCCATCCCCGAGCGACCGCTATCGCTCATGGTGCGTCAGAAGACGGCAGCCGCGTTCCGCGCCGCCGTTCACAATCAGAGAGACGGAAGCGACTAAGGAGGACCTCGTTGGTCGTCCTGCCTGCCCCGAGTCGCCGTGCGGGCGCTCACCGCGGCCGCCGTCTTCTGCCGCTTCGTTCTATCCGAGAATCCTTAATTAGCGATCCATCAAAATGAGCTGGATGAAACTGTCGTCACCCAGGTACCACCGCGTCGTTTGCCCCCGCGGCAAACAGCGGACTTCCCCGATTTTCAAATCGATGCGTTGCTCATCAGCCCTGGCGGCGCCACCCCGCCGTTGCCCAAAAGCCGAGCGCCAGCGCCACCAACAGCATGCTGTTGGGCTCCGGGATTTGCAAGAGCACCAAGCCCGACATCGCCGGGTCGTTGTTGCCTTCGAGTCCGCCCAGTGACCGCCACTGAAACGTCTGCGTGGACGCATCGGCCGTAAAGCTGCCGATAATCGATTGGACCAAGCCGCGCTGTACCGTAGTGCCGGTAGTGAAGTTGCCGGTTCCATCGTCTGGCTCATAAATCCGGCCCGCACAGCAAGTGCGTAAATCCACGGCCCCGATCACCTGGATCTGATACGGATTGCCGACGGTCAGGCCCTCGAGGGTTACCATCGCCGTTTGAGGGTTCCCCGGATGCCAGGAGTGGCTATCCAAAAGCTCCACCAGATCCAAATCCATACCAGCGGGAGGACTAGCCGCAAAACCTGCAGCACCGTTATTTGGCCCGCTGGCGAACGTGTGCGTCAGCCGACCGGGGATGCCAGCGGAGCCAACTTGCATAAACGCGATCCCATTAATGATGCCATCATCCGGACCGAATCCGTCCGCGGTATTGAAGTCCGCCGCGAAATGGACATTGCCGCCGGTGCCAACGTCTGTGTCGGCGTCTACCACCAACGGCGCGCTCCAGGTAATCGTCGCCGCGTCCACCGGCTGCAAGCCAACCATCAACACCGCCACCAATAGCCCCCCTCCCCACAACCCGCAACTCGTTCCCAGTCCGCGCGCGGATTTTCCGTCGCTTCGATTTGTAAACCACCTCATTAGACCGCACCTCCCAGAAGTCGAAAGAAAAGTGGCCCCGTGGCTCAAAAGTACCCCACCATGCCTCGCCTTCACTCCGCCTAACCGATGGCCCGGCTCAGCGCGCAACGACGCCATGGGGCTAGCCAAGCCGCTTCAAACCAGTCGCGACCAAACCTCGAAGGAGGCTGTTTCCGCTCCGCCACCGTGCGTTTAACCTCTCGCTTACTCGAGTGGGCGGCGCGGCTTTGAAAAGCATACCAGGACGAAGAGATGAATCAGCCCCTGAAGCGCTGCAACCGCTTCGGAAAGCGGTCCCAGGAGTGAACATGATGCGCGCACCGTGAGACCGAAACCATTTCTTCATTGACCGTCACTGTCGCCAGGGCTGAGAAAAGTGTCAATGAGATTTTGCAGCAAAAGCCTTCGTTTTTTTCCAAGGCGGGATCGCCAAGGCCCGCGGGCCAAAATCTTCGGGAAAACCGTAGTTCCCGGCAACATTTCGCTGAAATAGCCACGCGCGTCTATTCGCCGGGAGGCCAATAGATGCCGTATTGAGACCCGGAAATTGGATAAACGCGAAACGGAGCCGATTGGACTCGAGCCGACGACATGAGCTTGCAAAGTTAGCGCTCTGCTAACTCTCTCGCCGCGGCCTCCGATCAACTCACACGTGACGCCTATCGGGGCTCACGGCTGGGCTCCTTTTCCGCCGTCGACAAAGAAGTCACGCCCCCAGCGGCAGCGAGCACGACTACATGAGCCAGGCGTCCTAGAACTCGATCGACGACCGACAGATCGAATCGCTGCATGGCGGCTTGGTGCCTGTCTGCTTAAGCCATGTTGAGGGCAACCAAGCCCGCCGTTACCTGAATTCTGCGGCAACAGATTACGGAATTGCGGCTCGCGATGAATCAATAGCGACCTAAGGCCGCAAGGTTATTGCGCCGGTGTTTAAGCCTTGGTAGAATCGAAGCTGGAAGTGGTTACACCAATCAAGGCGGACACAGGCATGACGAGGCGCCGGTTCGGTCGCTGGGGGCGGAGTGCCAGGCAGCGCAAGGCCGAGCGGCCGATGCGCCGTCGTTTGGGTCTGGAAACTCTCGAACCGCGGCACGTGCTGTCGGCGGCCAATCTGGTCATCAGCGAATTCATGGCGTCCAATTCGACCGCGCTAGCCGACGGCGACGGGCGCTTCTCCGATTGGATCGAGATTCAAAATGCGGGCCCGACAACGGTCGACCTGTCGGACTATTATCTGACCGACACGGCCGACAACTTGCGGCGCTGGGAGTTTCCAGCGCGGACCATCAATCCAGGCGAGTACCTGGTTGTGTTCGCGTCGTCGCCAAGCGACGGCGCGGGTGGTACGCTGAGCAATTACATTGATGCGGGCGGCAACCTGCACACGAATTTCAGCCTGGACGCCGATGGCGAGTACGTCGGGCTCACCTACGAAGACCCGCTGACGCACGAGGTGACGATCGTCCACGAGTACGGGCCGGAGTTTCCTGCGCAGCGGACCGACATCAGCTATGGCATCGCACGGATCGCCCCCCAATCGACCTACCTGGCACCGGGCACCCCGGCCAAAACGATCGTTCCGACCGATTCCACGTACGACGCGGTGTGGAGCCAGTCTGGTTACACGCCGGACAGCAACTGGATCAGCGGCACGACGGGGATCGGTTTTAGCGAAACATTCGACGGCTTCCTGGTGCGGACGTTTCAGGCCAACACGTCGGGCGGCAGCCCGATCGGCACGACGGTCGACAACATCGATGAGGCCTTGGAGGTGATCGGCAATCCGCTGGCGCAGAGCAGCGTGGCGGCGGGAAATTATGGCGTCGTCAATTTTGTCAATAACACGACAGCGGGCGGCAACTACGATACCGACAACAGTTTCTTCCCCGGACTGACCGGCGCGGATGCCAATCACTTTGTCACGCAGGTGCATGCCGTCGTGACGATCCCGACGGCCGGCAATTGGACGTTCGGCGTGGCCAGCAACGAGGGATTCCTGCTGCAGGTCGACGAATTCGAAATCGAGCGGTTCGGCACAGGCAATGCGGACCAGTTCCTGACGATCAACTTTGCCACGGCGGGCAATTACGACGTCCACCTCTTCAACTTCGAGCGCACCGGAAGCACGTGGCTGGAGCTGTTTGCAGCGCCCGGAACGTTTACGAGTTGGAATAGCACGAGCTTCCGCCTAGTGGGCGACGTGACGGGCGGCGGCCT
>DASXWB010000116.1:0-3452 GCA_036503915.1 Lacipirellulaceae bacterium
TTTGCGGATCCTCTCGGCCAGTGCCGGATGTTCAGCGGTGTACTCTTCGACGGACGGATGTTCCCCACGACGCAGGCGCGCAGCGAAATCATCCGCCAGGTCAGCGAGCAGTTCCTCGTCGGCCGTGTCAGTTGCTTGCGACTCGTGGAGTGCTTGAGCCGACGGTTCGTGGGCAGGTTCGCTCATGGGCGTAGTCCTTAAAGGCCAGCGGGCGCATCGGACAGCATTTCCCGCAATCGCTCCAGGGCCCGCGTATAGCGCTTCGCGGCGGCGCGCTCTTGGATGCCCAGCACCTGCGCCGCTTCAGCGCTGGTCAACTGCTCGTAGTGACGCAGCGCCAGGACCTCGCGATCTGTTGCATCCATACGATCCAACGCCTCATTCAGCCGTGCGAGCAATTCCGCACGTCCGGCGGCCGTCGCCGGTCCAGTCACGCCAGCGGTGAGTTGGGCGACCAGTGCGGTGCGCGTGGCGTGGCTGTCGTTCGCATCGGAGCAGCGGCCGGACGAGACTTCGCGTCTAGCATCACGCATTTTCGCGCCCAGATGATGCCGGTGCAATTCCAACAGCGTATTCCCGACCATCCAGCGCAGCCATAGGAATAGCGGCTGCGCCGACTGCCCAAAGAACTCCGGCCGTCGTGTCGTAGCCGCTATGAATGTTTCTTGCAGCACATCGGCGGGGTCGATGCGCCCGCAGAGGCGAGGGTCCAGACGAAAACGAACCACGCCCAGCAGACGTTCCTGATGCCGAGCGAGAAGCGCACCCCAGGCGTCCATGTCGCCGCCCGCTGCGCGGTTCGACAGCAATGCTTCCTCAGATGCATCTTCGGCGTTCATCGGCTCATCTTCACCGCGGCGAGACCTCGAATTAGTTACGCACAGCGCATCGGAACGGGGCGGGCATTCAGCGGCTCACCGTTCGGCGTTCGTTGGACATGCACGCAGCACATCAATTCCCTTAACTGCACAAAGAGCCGGCGGCGAGACAGGAATTTCTTGAAGGTACGACGGCTTCAGTCCTCCGACCACGCCGTTCACTCAAGCTGCCGCATTCTACCGCGCTGGGAAGGCATGTGGGGCGGGTCACAGCATGGACCCAATGCCAAGTCAGCCGCATAACTGAGAAGAGCCGTAGTCCCATATCAGCGACACTCGACGGTGTTCCGCGAAAGTTTGGTTTGACGGTGCGTTTCCCCGGCAAGAACGACCGCCGAGTGTCAGGCCGAACGCGGAGATGAGTTTCCGGGGCGCCGTAGCTGTGCCAAGAAGCTAGCGGTCGACGAGTTTAGAGGCGCCGGCGAAAGCGTCGGTCGCGGTTGTCAAATAGGTCGGTCCGTTAACCGGCCAATCACTTCTAAACCGGTGGATTAGATGGGAATCTAAGGAAAGGTTTTGGATTACAAAGAAGCGGCGAGACGAGGATATCGACAACCGGCCACCTGCGACGGAAGGCGGGAGCCCGATGGATCGCTCGTCTGGGTATCGCTGCCGAAGCAGCTCATACGAGTTGCCTAGCGGCAAGCCCACCCGCGGGCGCTCGGTGGGCTACAACTCTGAGAAGGCTGACATTTGGCTGCTTTCAGCAACAGCGCTTACATCGGCCTGACATTCACCTCTTGGAAGGGCTGGCATACAGCAACTCCAAAACCTTCACATACTCGGCGAGCGGTTGCAAGCCGACTTCGGCCCGCCGCTTGTCCACGTTCGCAGCGTCTTCCAGCGGACGCGGCTCCCACTTCTCGCCAGAAGAAGTGAACTGCGTTCCGTAGATTTGCTTTTTGCCCTCCGCCAGCAACACCCGATCCATCAGATACGCCAAGTCCGCCTGGGACGCCTCGGTTTTCGGCAATTTCGCCATCAGGTCCAGGCACTTCCGCTGAAACTTCGGGTCGGCATCTGCGTGCTGCACGAGCAACCAAGCGGCGTGTGAGCCATCCTTGCCGACGAGCGAGATGGCCGGCCAGCCATGCTCTTCGATGATAACGCCGAGACGCTCCGTGTTCTCTTGATCGACTTTCTTGACCGCAGCACCGCGTTTCTCATATTCGGCCTTGCGGTTCGCAGGGAGAGCGGCTGGGTCAACGACACCGCCGCCGTTCTTCTTCAGCCACGCGACCAATGTGGTCCGGGCCTCTTGGTCGGCCTTCACCCGACGGAGTAGTTCGAGCCGCAACTCCGGCTCTTTGGCCTTACTCGCTTTCGGCGCATCGTCAGCTCGCGCGACAGTACAGCACACGAGCGCCAACAGGAGGATAGATGCCATGCAAGGACCCACGTTCCCTGCTGAGGATAGCCTCAATATCGAGTATCCATTCTGAACTTTCAAGCGTACCCCGGGTTGTGCTGTCCATCGAGATCGTACGTTGTCGATCTATCGAACTTACTTCGGTGTGTGGCTACCGGGAGCAGCTATTGTCGACCGAGCAGCATATTGGGTGTAAAGATGAGGCGGTCGCGACGCTTTTCAATTGAGTGATTAAGTTTGGCGACGAGCTTTGGGCCGGTCAGCTCGTCGTCAATCAAGTGCCGCAGACCGTCGCCCAGCTCGTGAGCCAGTGAGCCACGTAAATCGCTGATCCGGGTGAGACGGAAATTGTCGAGCTTCATCCGCGCGTCGGTAACGAGCGGTCGTATCGCAACGCCTGGTAGATAAGAGGTTGTTGGCACCGATTCCAGCGCGATCTCGGCATCGATCAACAATTGCACCGACGTGTCGGCCTCGGCCTCCAGCGCAATGATGTGAATTCCACGATCATAGACCTTCGCCCGAGCCCATCCGTGCAGCTTCGCGTTAACGGACAGTGTCAGCCTAATGCGGCCCAGCTCGATGGTGCGCAGGTTTGTGACATTCACGACCAGATCCTTGTCCGGATCCACGACCGTTATGCGATACTTTTTCCAGACGCCATGATTCACTTCGGTCTTGCGCCGATGAATGTCGAAGTCAAAGAAGTTGCCAGAGCTGCGGAGCCCTGTCGTGATTCGCTTGGTGCGACCCCAGTCCTTGGACTTTTCGTACTCGCGCGGAATTGCGTCAGCAATCAGATGGGCTGCAATCTTCGAGACGACCTCGATTGAGGTATTGGGGTCCGGGGCTGCCGGCGCTGCAAGTGGCTTGGGCATGACGGCCGCGCCAGTCAGGAGACTGAACGCGACAATTACGAGCTGCCGGACGAAAGTCATGAGCTAATTGAATGAGGGCGCTGCGGGTCGATATTGGTCGCACGCGATTGTGCGCATGATTCTATACGCTCCGAAAATGTGTCGGTTTGCTGGTCGTGCAACCGGCAGCACGTCGGCGCGAGTAAAAGTGCTAGCAATCGATCGTCCGTAACGGTTGTAACGTCCGACTGCACCTGTCGCGGCGCAGCATTGATGTCATCGCAGTCGCATGGAAAATGATCGGGGGGTTCAAACTGTCGAGCATTTATGTGCAGGCGTGACGATCTG
>DASXWB010000117.1:0-8822 GCA_036503915.1 Lacipirellulaceae bacterium
GGATTGAAACCAGTGAGGATGGCGACGGTATCTACCGTGGCAAATCACTCCCCTCGCGGGGAGTGCGGATTGAAACTTCTCGCCGGTGACGCACATCTGGTAGATATCCAATCACTCCCCTCGCGGGGAGTGCGGATTGAAACAATATCCGCGACTACGGCATAGATGTTGTAGTTGATCACTCCCCTCGCGGGGAGTGCGGATTGAAACAAGCGTTGACGATTTAGAAACTCGCCTTACAGCGGCCATCACTCCCCTCGCGGGGAGCGCGGATTGAAACACCTGGAAGCCGGCGGCCACCGAGGCCATGATGTCATCACTCCCCTCGCGGGGAGTGCGGATTGAAACATGCTTCCGGCCTGGTAGGGTGCGGATTGAAACGTCCCCGCAGTGAATGTCAACCGCTGTGATCCCGTATCACTCCCCTCTCATGGTGCTTACTCCCGGTTCCAAGGATAGTTACTTCAACGCTTTTTGCAGCAACGGTCGAAAAGGTCATCAAGGTCATCGGTCTAAGATGCGATGCGGGCGATCGGGATGTGCGGCGAGTCAATTCGCTTGCAAGATCGCGGGCGGCAAATCAATTCTTGTTCTTCGCGATCGTTCCGGTACGCCAGGGCGGCGGAACGGGGGATCTTAGCGACATAGACCGCCGGGTCTTTCAAATCGTACCGATTCGCAAACCAAACGGCCGTACCGAGGACTCTCGCTCGGCCGAATATAACGCGTGGCAGCACAACGCCGGACAACGATTCCACAAAGCTGTCGATTCCGAATCCCAACAATGCGGGGCTTCCGGCCAGGAGCGCAAACACGATGGATATTAGCCCCTCTACGACGTTGTAGCCGACTGTGACGTAGGACAGTATCAAAGCGTGGCGACGATGCTCAGCCATTGCTTCCACGATAAGCGCGAAACGTGTTGGCGACTATGTATGTTTTTTCATCGCCCCTTTTTTGTGCCGGACGTGGTACGATGGGCGGGATGACGTGCAAGTGCGACGTATGCGGGGAGCCAGCGCCGCGCGGTTCACATCTAACTTCGCTCAATCCGAGCCACTATCCTAGACGCCTTCACGCCCAAAGCCTTACAAATGCGCAATAAAACCTGCACCGTCGGCGACTTTTCGCCAAGCTCAAGCAGGCTGACGTAGTTGCGCGAGATATCCGCCTTGAACGCAAGCTTCTCCTGCGTCAAGCCGGCAGCCAATCTGGCTTTGCGTATTTCATTGCCTAGCACAATGCTTGCAAACTAAAGTTTGCAAAGCACGCCGTTGCTGGGAGGGCTGGGTTCGCCGCCGGAATGCAGTCCTGATTTACTCGATACCTGCCTTTTTCAGAAAAGCCGACAGTCGAACGCCATAGAGGCGGCAAAAGTCGGCTAATTGACAACGTCTATTCGCCGCTCGCCCGACTCCCCTTTCGATACAAACGACGCTTGGCTGCGGAAGTGTTTGGCAACCTCCGCTTGCGTCAGCTCGGCTTCCCGACGGGCGGCGCGCAGCAGCGTGGGTGCACACGCTTGCGCTCTTCTCCTTCGAGGCTATCGGGCGGTGCGCCTCGCCAGACCCGGAACCGATTCACCGTTCTGATTTATGGAACTACGGCCACGACTCCACGTGTTCCGACGCTTTAACTATCCCGCTATCATCGATTTCCCTTATCATCGCTTGTGCCGGCGTTGCGGTTCTCTCATCCCTTGCAGCAATCGTTCAACTTCTTTTTCCACGTCAATCGCATGGGAACCGCCCATCGTGACAATTGTTCCGTCTTGCGAAATGATTATCAGCACTGGCAAGACCTGGACGCCGATGGTCTTGAGAATGTTGGGGTCAACGAAGACATTTGTCGTTTGCGTCCATTTCCTATCTCGTATGATTTTGATTGCTTGTTCGCGATCGGTATCAATCGAGACCGCTAACAAAGCAACTTGATCTTTCCATTGGGCATGCGAACGAGCCAAATCTTGCAGGTCATCAATCGGCTGAAAGCAGGCACCACACCAAGCTGCCCAGAAGTCTAAAACGACAATTTTTCCGCGATAATCCGATAACTTTGACTTTGCCGAATCGCTTAACTGTGAGAAGTCCAACTCAGGTACTTGCCGGCCTATGAACCCTTGATAGGTCAATTCAGAAACACCTTCGAGCCGAATTGCCTCTCTTACGAGAGAAACGTTTATGCTCGTCTCTTGATGTTTGGGCCGGATTTCGATTGTAACCTTTGACCCAACCGGGCCACGAATCAAACTCACCACCTCTCCAACGGACTTTCCTTGCACTATTACAGCTTCGCCTCCATTTTGAACGGAAAGGATTTGATCGCCCTCGCGCATAGCATTGGATTTTTCTGCAACCGAATCCGGCAGCACTTTGAAAATGCAAATAGAGCCGTCAAAAATGTGCAATGATATGCCGATGCCAGACAATACTGGGTAGCTGACGGGGGCACTTTCCGTGGCCTGTGGCTCCTGAGACAATGCTGATGCAATTAACGCAGCGATCAAAAGTAAGGTCAATTTCATGGAGCTATTCTAATCCACATTTCGTGCGTGGCCAGTTAGGGGCGGCTAGCCGACACCTTACCAGCTATCATGGTTTGCGAACCCCCGATGGAGACAATCCGTGACTACGCTCGCTATCGCTCTGAAGGACGAAATACGACGCCTCGCAAGAAAAGAAATCAAGGCCCAAACCGGCAAGACCGCAAAGGCGGTTGCGCAGTACCGCCGTGAGATTGCCCGCCTCAAACGGCAACAGCGAGACCAGGAAAAGAAGATCGCCGTCCTTGAAACTCAGATTCGCAGCGCGTCGCACCCAACCGTCGCGTCAAACGGCGATGCCCGATTCTCCGCTCGATCCGCGAAAGCACAGCGTCGTCGTACTGGTCTATCTGCGTCGGATTACGCTAAGTTAGTAGGAGTTTCACCGCTGACTATCTACAACTGGGAACATGGCAAGGCTCGTCCACGCCATGAACAGTTTTCAGCACTCGTTGCGCTTCGCGGTCTCGGCAAACGTGAGGCGCAAGCGAAACTCGCGACGCTGGCACCCTCGGCACGAAAGCAGAGTCACAAATCTCGACGGCGGCGAAAACGATAACACACGGGATAGTAACCCTCGATCGAGACTTCGACAATACCAGGGATTATCGCACTTTACCGCCGCTCTGATTATACTTCGTGTTTACCGCAAGTCCTATTGTCCTGGCCTAAATAGACCCTTTCTTGTTCCATAGCTTTGGGCGGTTTATCTCATGACCAGGAAAATGACTGCTCACTTTGTCGCCCTCTTCGCGTCACTCAACGTCTTATCTCCCGTGCTCGCCGGCGTCGGCGTCGGTGCGAAGCCGATTGCTGGAGCCGAAGTAATTCTCGATGGCTCACGCAAGATGTTGGATGACAAGTGGACTTATTGGGAAGGACCACGGTTTGCTTCCTCGTTGCCCATCAAATGGGAGGTCACGAATGACCCAGTTGATGGCGGGCAGGCAATTTCAACGTCTGACCCCGCGGCGGCCGGCGGCAAATACGGCGCGGCAGACATCGTTACGAAGAAACCGTATCGCGATTTTCGGCTGCACGTGGAGTTCTTGGTTATGCAACCTGGCGGGAATAGCGGAGTGTACTTGCAGAATCGCTACGAGATTCAAGTGCTCGATGGTGATAAAACCCGCCACGGTATGGCTGCGGTCATCAATGAAACAGAATCACCCTATGACGCGTACAATGGAGTCGGCAAATGGAATGCCTATGACATCGTATTCCGGGCGGCTCGCTTCAAAGACGGCGAGCTCGTGGAAAAGGCACGGCTAACCATGTATTTCAATGGCCAAAAAGTGCATGAAAATGTCGCGATCAATAAGGTTTGGGGTGGTGCTAACTCCGGCGTGGATGGTGGCAACGATAACGGCAAAGGCATCACCGACTCGCCGCAGGGCCTCAAGCTCCAGGCGGAAGGACATGATGTCCGATATCGCAACATCTGGATCAAAGAGCTAATTCTGGAAAAGCCCGACACGGATTTCAGCGAGTAAGGCGGATGGCACGTTGAAGATGCCGGCACTCAAAATGAAGCCGCATGCGTTTGGGTATGGGGTCGTTGCATACGGGAATGGCCCGTCGTCAACCGGCCAATCCCAGTGAAGCATGAGCGATAATATCCCGTCGCGCTGGTGGCGTTTCAGTCTCACGTCGCTGATTCTTGCCATCGCCTTTCTGTCCGTCGTACTTGCGGTGACGCTTTCCGGTGGACGAACTCAGAAGATGGGGAGGACCTCCATTTACGCGCGCCATTATGGATGGCCGATCCCCTATCTAAGGGTTCCTACCGGCGATCACACCGGCAAAGTTCCAGCGGATCTCTTCGTTCCAGGATTAATCATCGATCTCGTGCTCGCCGTCATCGTGGTTGCCGCAGTTCTTTTTATGTTGGCCCTAATGGGCAAGAAGCAGTTCTGTTCTGTGTCGGGCGAACCTACTTAGAGATTGCCGTTCCCATCGTCGGTCGTGAACACCGCCCGCTACGCGGCGACGTCTGGATGCTCTGGTTCTTCAGTGCAGCACAGTCGCTGATTCAGGACGGTTCGTCCTTGGTGCTCAACCGGACCGCCGCGTTTGCAACTAATATTCTCGGCCGACGCGAGCTGCCGACGAGTTGCCGTTGAGGTGAAAGCCTTGCCAACGCGCCATCATGACGATGTCAGCAGCGAGGTGGGTTGGCTCCCCGATGGTTACGTCGGCGGGCTCTACCGAAGCGCGAACCGAACCGGCCGGTTTCTTCGCAGGTGATTTTCTCCTTAGCGTGCAACTCGCCAATGTCGCGCCCTTCTGTGAGCGCTACGTTTCCCGGTCAACGGGCCTTGATTTTCGCGCCAAGGGACGCCGTGCCTTGATATTAACAACACGATTGGGGAGCGGGATTAGTCCCGACCCCCGATGTTAGGACTATAACTCGACCGATCGACCCCGCGGACGAAGCGGCCGACGTCGCCAGATTGGAACGAGGCGACAACGTTGGGCACCGCTTAACTGAAGCCGCCGATGTTCAAGATGTCGTCACGCTATGGCGCTTGAACAGTCCAATACGGTCTTGGCTTCCTCTTATTGGTGGGATGACCAGCAATAGTCAGCCAGAGGCAAGGCGTCGTGGTTCATGCTGAACTGGTCGGCTTCCTCGGCCGATTCACCAAGAAGTGGAACAACCAGCTGTCCATGCGCGTAGGATGCCACTGCTAAGTTGCCCAGCAGTGCATATTCGCCACAGTATTGCGATCGCTCGGGGAAGCACCGCTGACAAGTTGGCACTGGACCCGGCGTCAGCGAGCTCCGAGTATCTCAACGCTGCCGAAGAGCTCCTCCCAGACGGCCGCCGCGACTTCGGCTAATTCGCCGTCCTCAGTCTTCGATGGGTCCTCGATGGCCGAATCGGAATCCAGCGAGGACGACGCCGGCAGCGCTACATCCAGTAAGAGTTGCTGGGATGATACGGCGTTATCGCCAGGCATGGGTGAAAGTGGCCGATATGCTGGCCGGGAATGTAGCGAAGTTCCCGTGGTCACCGGGGCCGGCTTCAGCACAGTCAAGTGCCCCTGGTCTCGCCCAGCGGCGGTCAAACGCCGCGTTTCGATTACCTGGATTGGCGTGGATGCCGCTACGGCTGAGACCGACGCGACACTTGTCGCCGACGCGGCCAGACTCATGTTGCGACGCCAGAGCACGTAATCGGCCGCGTCCACTACTCCGTTGCCGTTGCCATCGGCGGCGGTGCCGGGAGCAATGGACAGGCCAAAGCTGGCTCGCCAGACGAGGTGATCGGCCCGGTCGACAATTCGGTTGCGGTCGTAATCGCCCGGGAGCGAGAAACCCTCTTCGCCTGGTGAGCCCCCCGGATAAAAGCTGGCCCGCCAGTTGGCCGGGTCGCTCGGGTCACCCATCGGATCGATGATCTCGAGCGACGCTCCTGCGCCGTCCGCCGCCGTAGGCCAAGGTGGTTGCTCGTCGTACACGAAGTCCTGAATTACGCCCAGCGGGCCCATCACCGCGATCCGTTCGCCGCCGTTGCTCAAGCTCGCGCCGCCGTAGCCCACCAGCGCCACGCGCATCCCCGTGCCATATACCGATTGGAACACGGCCGGATTGCGGGCCACAATCATCCGCTCGCCCGGCCCCAAGCTGAGATCGCTGTCAAATGTGTACGGCGTGGCGGCGAACTGCGTGATTTGCACGTCGGCCAGGCTCACTCGTTCGCTGCTCGGGTTTAAGAATTCGATAAACTCGAGCTCCCCAGGATCAGCCACGCCGACCTGGGCGGCCGGATTATAGTGCAGCTCGGTGATCCGCAGGTTGGTCGCGTTCGCCGGCGCGCCCGTAATGAAGGCCGCTTCGTTGAGCGCCGACCACTCGCTGCCCACCCGTGCCCTGGCTCGCACGGTCATCCCCGCGGGGATCTCGATCGGCGTGCCGTCGTGCAGAATTGCCGTCGGACTCGTTGCCCCGCCGATCTCGCGCGGATCCGAACCGTCGAGGGTGTACCAAATCGCGCCCGCCGGGGCCGAAATCGAAAGGTCGAAACCCACCGGCACGTGCCCGCCGTGCTGATTGAAGGAGGGTGCGACGATCATCGGATAGAGACCGTAGCCCTTCAACTCGTTCAAAACGATTCCGGTGCGCTGCTGCAAATAGGTATTGAGGATCCAGTCCCGTTCGTTCCGCCACTCGGCGAGCGTCATGGGCGGGTGGTGCTTCGTATCGCCCCAGCGCGCCGATTCCGCGACAATCGCGCGTTCGATCTGATCCGCGAGTTGCTGATACCGCACGCTCAGCTTATCCGCAGTCAAGATGCCGTCGTTGAAGAACATCTTGTGAACACGATCAGCAAACAGCAACCGATACTCGGGACTCTGCAGCAGATGCAAGTGGGGCTGGCCCGCGTTGCCGCTCCCGGCGAAATCCTGGTCGAGCGCCGTGGCGTTCAAGGGCGACCGGTCGCGGTTGTTCCCCATCGTGTTCTCAAAGTCCCAGTTGAAGAACTTGAACCCGGTAGTGGTGGCCGGATCGCGATCGCGGGCGGCCCAATAGTTTTTGCGCGGCCAGTCCCAGTTCCCGCCCCAGGCGTTAATCGCGATGTAGTCAACGTAGTTCACTACGTCAAGCAGCGGGGCGGCCGTAGCGTGCGGCGTGCCTTCGAGGTTTTTGCCCTGCAGCTCCATGAAGGCTGCCAGCGAGGACCCGGCCTGCTGCGCCTTGGCAAACATGGCGTTCCACGCCGCTAAGTCGCCCTCGGTCGCCGCTCCGTCATGGATCGAATCCCAATTGTCGGGATCGCCCCCCTCATAGCTGGCCGCAAACTCGTTGTCCGGCCGCTCCACCGGGTTGTACAGACCCCAGTAGATGCCATTGATATACAGGTGCACGAACGTGCCATGGGAGCTCGGATGTCCGGCGGCCCGCTGCAAGCCGCGACCAAACTCATCGCGGATATACTGCTCGGTGAATTGGGCCGGCCCCCACGTGTAGCCGTCGTTCGCGCCGGCCCGCAGTGTGATCGTATTGAACTCATCGACCGCACCCGCGCTGAACCAGGGAAAACTGAGCTTGCCCGGCCCGTAAACGTTCTTGAACAACAAGCGCAACGAGTGCTTCTTGGTCAGGCTATGCGAACGAAACGCGCCGCCCTGAATGCGGATTCCCGCGTCGACCTGGAATCCTTCCGCTCCATCCGGATGGATCAACTCGACCGACGTCGCCCGTTCCCATGCCACGCCGCGCTGCGTCGAATTCGTGTAGATGCCGTTCGGGCCAAACAGCTCGTTCGTGTTCATCACGATCGACAGTGTCGGAATCGAGAGCAAATCGTCCTTAATCGTGGCCGCATAGACGCCACCGAATGAATCGCCGCCTAGCGGATTGCCATTCGCATCGAACGTGCCGATCACGTCTGGATCCATCCCATAGTCGGGCGACGTGCCGCCCCAGGTGCTCGGGAAGCCGGCATCCAATGTCGCTTGATGGCTCTGCCGGATCACGTCGTTCAAGAACAGGTACGTTTGCGTATCGACGTTGGTCGGCAGATAGCCGGGATGAAACGCCGCCGCACGCAGCGTGGTCGTCTTATCGATATGAATCGGCCCGGAATATAGTATGCCGTTCGCCTGCGTCGGCGCGTCGCCATTCGTGGTGTAATAAATCTGCGCGCCGGTCGTGGCGCTCGTGATCGCCACGTCGAAAGCAGCATCGTAAAACCCACGGTCCACGCCGAACGTCGTGTCCCCCACGATGTCGACAAAACCAAAGCCGTTCGCGGCGCCCGGCGTCGGCGTCGTAAAGTAACCTGTGCTGGTCGATATCTCGTCCGTCGCGGTCACCTCGGGAAGAATCAGGACGTCCGCGTCGGCCTCCGATACGTTCAATCCCTGAATCGCCAAAACGTTCACTCCCGGCAGTAGCAGCGACATGAAGCTCGAGATGTCGATCTCTTCGTATGCGAGCACTTCGTCGCCCAAGCGCGGGCTATCGGCCGCTGAGTTCCACGCAGTCGCGCCCGTGACGTTGCGACGGGCGACCTCCGTGCCGTTGATGTGCGCGACGAATGCGTCGTCGTACTTCATTTTCAAGATGAGGTGATTGAACTCGGTGGGATCCCGCACGGCGAACGGAATACGCGTGTAGAACGTGGAATTCACGCCCAGCATTTCGGTCCGCAAATCGGTTCCCAGTAACTTGCTAATGCTGGCCCCGTCTCCGCCCACGACCTCGCTGACCACGGCGAGGCCGCCCCCCGCCACGTCGCCCACCAGGCGGAAGTTCGTGCTATTCCAACTCG
>DASXWB010000118.1:0-3456 GCA_036503915.1 Lacipirellulaceae bacterium
GCGGCCGCGGCTCGCCGGCCATGAGAGTTGCCGTGCACGCCGCAGCCATCGCGCGCAAAAACTCACGGCGCGTGGCGGCAGCTTCGCACTGCGGAGTACGTTCAAATCGCTTGTTGGAGTTCACGTTAAACCTCCATCCAACATTTGTAGATATCTCACGCCGAGGCGCGGAGGTCGCAGAGTGCGGTTTCTTCACATTCTCCGCGGCCTCTGCGCCTCTGCGTGAGACTCTTCAACGTCTATCTATCGAATACTCTGAAACTCCGGCAGCATGATTACCAGCCAAACCAGGTCCTCAATTCCTTGCGGAGAGGGCGGCGAGCCTAACACTTCCAAGGCGATGGCGCGCTCCTGCGCCGTAGGCAGACGTGACAGCGACGATTCATACAACCAATCGATGATTGTCGTCGGACCTGCGTCTGCCAATCGCTCGGCGATGTTCGCCGCTCCGCGGCTTAGTGTCTCGGCCAGTAGCGGGCTGTTCGATAAGTCGAGGGCCTGCAGCGTCGTCAGCATCGACGGCCGATCGGTGACGACTTGCTCCCGGTTGGGCCGGCCGAGCGAGCGCATCAACAGGTCGCTGGATACCAGCGACGCCCGATAATCCGTGCGCTCTTTTTTCTCGACATCCGTCAAAAACGCGGCCACGTCCTTGTGCGACTCTTTCGGTGCAGTCTCGGTAATCTGCCACAAGGCGTCGACGAACTGCTCGGCCGTCATTCGTTTGGCGATCGGCCCCGTGTAAACATATTGCGGGCCGGCCGGCTGCTCATCGATTGCAACCGTGCGCGATTGATACGCATGCGACGTCACAATCAGCCGCAGAGTCTGTTTCAGATCGTAGCCATTTTCGGCAAGGTGCACGGCAAGGTAATCCAATAGGTCGGCGCTCCACGGCTCGGTTTGCATGGCATCGACGGGGTGAACAATTCCGCGGCCCATCAGCCGGTGCCAGAGCCTGTTGACGATTGTCCGCGTAAAGCGGCCGTTCTCGCGTTCAGTCATCAATTCGGACAGCCGGCGCAGCCGCTCGGCGCGCGGGGCTTTCGGGTCGATCCGGCCCAGCTCGGGAAACATCCACGCGGCTTCAACGATTTTCCCCGTGGGCTTGTCGCAGCGATAGGCTTCGAGCGGCCCATCCGCGGTGATCGCCGCCAGGCCGTACGTTTCTTCGAGCGTCCAGCGGTCGATGAAACTGTCGTGGCACGAAGCGCACTTCATGTTCAGACCCAAAAAAACCTGCGACACATTTTGGGCGAACTGCAGCTCAGGCTTCTGGCTGGCGTTCACGTTGCCGCGCCACTTGATGCCGCGGATGAAGCCTTCCGACTCGGGCGACGGCGAAATCAGCTGGCGCGAGAACTGGTCGAAAGGCATGTTCTCCATCAAGGCGCGATACAGCCACGCGCTGATTTGTTTGCGGCCGCCGTCGATATATCCGGTGCCGGCGTAGTCGTTGCGCAACAGATCGTTCCAGAACGAGAGCCAATGCTCGGTGTAGTGGCGATTGTCGGCTAGCAGATCGTCGACTAATTGCTCGCGCTTGGCCGGGTTGGCATCGGCCAGGAACTCATGCAAACTGCCCCGCGACGGCAATAGCCCAATAATATCCAGGTAAACGCGCCGCATGAACGCCGCGTCATCGAGCGGCGCCCGTCGCGGCAGGCTGCGCTCCGCGAGATAGGCATCTAGAATCCGGTCAACGGGATTCGTCCGGCCGTCGCTCGGCGGCGGCAGCTCGGGCCGGCGCGGCCGCAGCGGCGGTTCGTAATCGCGCGGCGCAAAGGAGAAACCCGCCTCCCACGGCAGGCCGGCATCAATCCACTCGCGCAGTGTTTTCACCTCCGCCTCGGAGAGCGGCGGCTTGTCCTTGGGCATGCGGACCTCGGCGTCCGCGGTCGTCACCATCTCGATGATGTACGATTCCGCCGAATTGCCGGGAATAGCCGAGGAGCTATCCACGATCATTTCGCGCGTGTTGATCGAGAAGTCGCCCTCATGGCGATGGCCGCCGTGACACTCCACACAGTGCGCCTTCAAGATCGGGACAACCGAGTGCGCGAAGTCGATCGCCGGCTTATCCTCCTCGGCGCGCAGCAAAGCACCACCGATCGTGCTTAGCAAGCCGGCCAGAGTGCACTGCGCGAAACGAACTAGGGACGACGGCGTGCGCATGGGCTTCGCTTAATCAGGTGAATGCCTGGAACACGTGCATTATAAGTGCGTTGCGCCGGTCGCGGCAAACCACCATTGTAGAGCCGTTCGTTCCCGTCGAATGGCTCGAACGGCCTCAGGCTTCTAGCGGTGGGGGACAGCCCACCGAGACGGATTGCCAGTATTCGTCGGCAAGCCGCGCAGCGGCGCAGGCCGTTTCCTGCGCCTTACGTAATAGGTGCGCTTCGAGCCATCGGTTACACTGGAAAGTGCTTCGCAGGAGTCCCCGATGTCCCGAATATCTGCCGCTCATGCCGCCGCATGCCTTTACTTGATGTGGAGCGCGCCTGCCTGCACCTGCGGCGCCGCGCCGACGGTTTCGTACGACCGCGACATCCGGCCGATTCTTTCCGATAAATGCTTTCGCTGCCACGGGCCGGACGCCGAGGCGCGCCAGGCCGATCTGCGGCTGGATACGCGGGGCGGCCTGACGGAGAGCGTTGTCGTGCCCGGCAATCCGGAGGAAAGCGAACTGATTGCGCGGATCACCAGCGACGATGCCGATGTGCGCATGCCGCCGCCGGATTCGAAGCTTACCTTATCGAGCGAGCAAAAAGACTTGCTGCGCCTGTGGATCGACGAGGGGGCCGAGTTCGCCGAACATTGGTCGTTTCAACAGTTGCCCAAGCGCGTTGACGTGCCGGCCGTGAAAGATGCGAGCTGGCCGCGAGAAACTTTTGACCGCTTCGTGCTGGCGCGATTGGAAACCGAAGGCCTGCGGCCCGCGCCTCGCGCGGATGTGCTCCGCCTTCTTCGTCGACTGACGCTCGATTTAACCGGCCTGCCGCCGACTGCCGAGGAATGCCGCGAATTTGAATTAGCAGCCGCCGAGAATTTTGATGCGGCCATCGAGCAAGCGGTGGATCGGCTGCTGGCCAGCCAGGCATTCGGCGAGCACATGGCGGTGGCCTGGCTCGACGCGGCACGCTATGCCGATTCCTACGGTTATCAGTCGGACCTGCTCAATACGCAGTGGCCTTACCGCGATTGGGTGGTGCGGGCGCTCAACGATAATCTTCCTTACGACAAATTTCTCACGTGGCAACTGGCCGGCGACTTGTTGGAGAATCCGACGCGCGACCAGATTCTGGCTACCGCGTTCAATCGCCTGCATCGCCTCACAAACGAGGGCGGATCGATCGCCGAAGAATGGCTTCTGGAAAACGCGGCGGACCGCGTCCACACAATGGGCACGGCCATCCTAGGACTCACGCTCGAATGCGCCCGCTGCCATGACCACAA
>DASXWB010000119.1:0-1816 GCA_036503915.1 Lacipirellulaceae bacterium
GGGCGGTGAATTCGGACGAACGATTTACTCGCAGGGCGGCCTGTCGATGCAGAATTACGGCCGCGACCATCACCCGCGCTGCTTCACGATGTGGATGGCGGGCGGCGGCTTCAAGGGCGGCACGGTGTACGGCGAGACCGACGATTTCTCGTACAACATCGTCAAAGACCCGGTGCACATTCGCGACTTCCACGCCACGGTGCTCACCCAGCTGGGCTTCGATCACGAGCGCTTCACGGTCAAGCACCAGGGCCTCGACCAGAAGCTCACGGGCGTGTTGCCGGCGCGCATCGTGAGCGAGCTTCTGGCGTAAGCGTGTCGGGTTGCCTTCCCAACAGATATGGGAGGCATCTCCGACGCCGATTTCGCGTGGTTATTGAAACCGTCATCGGCGTCGGAGACGCCTCCCACAATTCCTTTTGACAGGTCGCTATGCCATCTGTTCCGCGGCCCGCCCGTCCGAAGTTCTTTGCCGCCACACTTCCAGCAGGAAGAACGTCAAGCTGGCAATCACCGGACCCAGCACGATGCCCGATGCGCCAAACAGCGCGATGCCGCCGACGATCGCGACAAACGTGATCACGGTGTGCAGCCGCAGCCGGCTGCCGACGAGCATGGGATAGATTAGGTTGTCGACGAGTCCCACGACAACGGTTCCCCAGCCGACAAGCACAAGCGCTTTTCCCCAGTCGCCATTGGCGAACAAAAACAAGGCCGCAGGGGCCCAGACGACAAACGCGCCCAGGTACGGAATCATGGCGAGCAGCGCCATCACTGTGCCCCACAGCACGGGCGCGGGCAGGCCCAGCCACCAGAAAATCAGGCCGCCCAGCGTCCCTTGGACGATGGCGACAACCACTGTGCCGAAGATCGTAGCGTGGACCGTGTCGGCGAGCCGCTTGAGCAATCGATTTGTTTCGTTCTCCGTGAGCGGCGAGAGGCGTTTCACATTCGCCAGAATATAGCCTTCATCGCGATATAAAAAGAAAAGCACAAAAACGGCCACAAGGGCCTGCAGCAGCGAGTACATGGAACCCGCCACGAAAGCGGTGACGAATTCGCGCGCCCGCTCCGTCAGCTGTTCGGCCGTCCCAGCAACATTGAAATGTTGTGAGATGCGTTGCCACGCCGTAGACAACCGCGGACTGTCGTCAATGGCCGCCTGCCATTGGGCCAAAACCTGGTTCGGATCAACATTTTCGAGCGACTGCCCGACTTGGATGGCGGCGAAGTAAACCAAGCCAATGGCTGGCGTGAAGAGCACGGCGACGACGATCGTCACGGCGGCCGCGGCCCGCCAGGTCGGCGACCCAATCCAGCGGCCAATCCAGCCAACCAACGGGTGCGTGATCACCGCCCCGGTCACGGCCCAAACCAGCGCCGGCATGAAAGGCTGCGCCAGGCGATAGCAAAGATACAAACAGACAATCGTCGCGGCCGAAACGACAACCAGCTTGCCGCGCGAGCGCGTGAACATGCCGCCGGCACGTCGTCGTCGTTTGATTTCAGTGGGCGTCGCCATGCGCGGCTAAAAGTGCAAAGCGCGTGCCTGAAAGGAGGTCCGCAGCTCGACTCGGGCACCCGGCAGTCGGCATGCGCCGGGTGCCGGGTCCGTCGCAGTCCGAGCCGAGGCGGACTGGCCAGCGGGAAGCGTGGAGCGCGGAGCATGGAGCATGGAGCCCGCGGCATTTACTGCGTTTGCCGACGGCCAAGCTCGTCTGGCCAGGGTCGCATTATTCCAGTAGAGTCCCGCCTTATTTGGCCGATACGGATAAGGGATGGTTTCGGCCCAGCTGGTAGATATTGCGCACGCTCG
>DASXWB010000120.1:0-2877 GCA_036503915.1 Lacipirellulaceae bacterium
GGGAAGTCCATCGGCTGCTGGCAAACACGTGCCTCTTGATGCCGTATCCCGAACTGCCCAAGGCGCTCAAACACAACAACGCGCTTTTGGCCAAGATCGACCTCACCGAGGCGCAGCGCGCGGGCGTGCTTCTGCAGCGAACCGAATGCCTGGCACGGATGCACCAATTCGACGAGGCGCGCGCGGCTGCACGCTCCGTGCCGCCAGGGGCAAACCGCGTCGCGGAAGTCGCGCTGCTACAAGGCAAGATCACGCTCGATGAGGTGACCGCTTCGCTCGAGCGAGTCGCCACGAGCGACCGGCAGAAAATCATTAGCGACGCGAAGGATAAAATCGCCGCGGCAATGCAGCAAATGGAGCAAGCCCAAGCGCTCGACAACGATCAAGGCCAGATCACACGGCAGGCCCGCTATCACCTCGCGCGTGGCCGAGAGCTGCAGGGCGATCGGCCCGCGGCACTAAACCAATTTGCCCGCACGCGGCAGCTCTACGGCGATACCTGGGAGGGCCTCGCCGCGGCGCTGGCTGAAGCCGACTTGCGCCGTCAAAGCGGCGATTTCGAAGGCGCGCTCCTCGGCTATCGGCACGTGCTGGAATCGTTCAAAAGCGCGGCTAACTACCGCAGTGTCGTGATGCCACTGGCCGCACTGCGCGATCGCATGATGGCGGGCCTGAAGGACTTCGTCAAGCAAAAGCGCTACGCGGATGCACTCGCGCTGTTGGATGATCTCACTCCCCTGTTCTCGCGCACCGAACAGCTCGAGGTCCGCGGCGACACGCTCGAACAAATGGGCGCCGCGCTCGTGAGCGCCGCGTTGGACAACGATCCGCAGGCCGCGGCCAGCCGCGCGGCCGGCTATCGCCACTGGCGAGCCGCGGGCGTCGCCTTCGAGCAGCTCGCCGAATTGCGCTTCGCCACCAAGTTCTACACGGGCGACTTGTGGCACAGCGCGGAAAACTATTTCCGCGGCCACAGCTATTCGCGCGCCGTGCGACTGTTGGACAAGTACCTCGAGCACGAACCGGAGCTGCGGAACGCGCAAGCCCTCCTGCGATTAGGACAGGCGCATCTTGCCCGCGGCCGGATGCCCGAAAGCATCGCAGCGTTCGAGGAATGCATTGAATTTCATCCGCTCGACAGCTCGACGTATCAAGCCCGCATCGACTGCGCGAAAGCCTATCGGAACCTGGGGAACGCCAGCCGCGCGGAGCAGCTGCTGCAGCAGAATATCGCCGGCAGCTCGCTCACACCAAAAAGCCCCGAGTGGAAGGACTCGCTGTTTGAACTGGGCATGCTGCTGCATGATATGGGGCAATATGAGAACGCCATCGGCACGCTGGAAGACGCGATTGAGCGCTACGAGCACGATCCGCAGCGGCTGCTCGCGCAGTACGTCATCGGCGACTCCTACCGCCGCTGGGGGCAGGAACTGCTTGAGCGTGTGCAGCAATCACGCACCGCAGCCGAGCGCGATAAGAACAAACAATCGGCCATCGAGCGTCTCGAGACCGCGCTGGAACACTTCGAGGCCGTGCAGATCAGCATCACGCTCAAAACGCACGACATCCACAGCGACCCGCTCATGGGCGCCATGCTCCGCAACTGCTACATGTTCGAAGGAACCGTCCTATTCGACCTGGCGTCTCATTCGGATTCGAAGGAACGATACAAGGAAGCCATAGTCGCCTTTTCAAACGTCTCGTCATTGTCCCCGGACCAGCCGTTCGTGCTGGAAACGTTTGTGCAGATCGCCAATTGTTGGCGACGGCTGGGAATCAACGACAAGGCGCGCGGCTCGATCCAACAGGCGCAACTGGCGCTCGACCGGCTGCCGGCCACGGCGGATTTTGCCGGTTCCACCGCGCTTAGCCGAGACGAATGGCGCACGCTGCTGGCCGACATGAGCGGATGGTAGGTAAGGCTTTTGGCCTGACAATTAGTTGAGTTGAACGCGTCAGCCTGGAAAGGCTGACCTACCGAAAATGTTAACGACTGAGCGACTTGCCGAGCTGATCTCGACGAAGCGCGCGATCCTCACGCAGCTGCGCGAGATTGGGCAGCGGCAGACGGACCTCGCGGCTTCCGGCGACATCGGCTCGCTGCTGAGTCTCTTGGGAGCGAAGCAAAGTTTGATCGCCACGCTGCAAGAGCTTGAAACCGCGCTGCGACCGCACTACGCCGAAGATCCGGAGATGCGCCCGTGGCGCTCGGCGCAGGAGCGAGTCGCCTGCGCCAAACAGGCGTCCGAATGCAACGCGCTGCTCGACGAAATTTTACGGCTTGAAAAACTGGCAGCTGAGAAAATGACCGCGCGCCGAAATGAAGTGGCCGAGCAACTGCAGCAGGTGCACGCCGCCTCGCAAGTCCGCAACGCATATGAAGCGCAGCGTCGCACGATGACAAAGGTTACATGACTTCGCAAGAACACGACCATCCAGCCACGATTCCGCTGCCGATCGTCACGAGCGACGACCTGGCCGCTGACGCCGCGCACCCGCTCGTTCCGAGTATCGACCTGGAAACGGTGCTCGCGGCCTGGCACACGGCCACGTTGCGCCTGGAACGGACACACGAAACGCTGTGCGGCGAAGTCGCCCGGCTCACCAAGGAACTCGAAATCAAAAATCGCGAGCTGGCACGCAAGAACCGGCTGGCCGACCTCGGCCAGATGGCCGCGCACGTCGCCCACGAGGTGCGCAACAATCTCGTGCCCGTCTCGCTATATATGAGCTTGTTACGACGGCGGCTGTCTGACGATTCGGGCAGCCAGGATATCTTGGCCAAGATCGAGGCAGGGTTTACCGCCCTGGACGCCACCGTGAACGACCTGTTGAACTTCACCGCCCATCGTCAGCCCCAGTGGCAAACTTTTGTGG
>DASXWB010000121.1:0-2058 GCA_036503915.1 Lacipirellulaceae bacterium
ATCAATCCGGCCGAGGTGCTCACCGCGGTGCAGAAAGCGGATCTCGCCTTCCGGCTTACCATGCAAATGCGAAACAAGCTGATGGAAGTTTACCAGGAGATTAAAGACATCAGGATATAGCGCAGGTCAGGCTGTGCCTGACAATTACATAAACTATCACGACAAAGCAAAACCGGTGTCAGGCGGAGCCTGACCTACAGGTCCACGGATGGATTTTTTGAATAAGTCACTCGCTCAAGTGAGCGAGCTGTTTCGCTCGATGACTCCCGGTGCGCGGATCACCGCCGGCCTGCTGCTGGCCGTCGTGGTGATCAGCTTGGGTTATCTTTTCAAGCAAGGCACTGCCGGGCCGGATGCGTTCCTATTCGGCGGCGAAATGCTGCCCGACAGCGAGCTGACGCGCATCGAAGCTGCGCTCGGAAAGCAAACCATCACGTGGGAGCGCGAAGGCAATCGCATTCGCGTGCCGGCGGGTCAGCAGGCGGCTGCCTTGGCGGCGATTTCCGACGCCGGCGCGCTGCCGCGCAACTTCAACGACATCCTCGAAAAAGCGCTTGATAAAGGAGGCCCGTGGGAATCGGCTGCCGCTACGCGCGAACGCCTCAAGATCGCCCGCGAGCAGCAGCTCACCGAAATCGTGCGCGCTCATTACTGGGTGGAGGAGGCGGTTGTGATCTACGACGAGCAAGCGCCGCGCGGCCTTTCCGGCACGAAGCTGGTGACTGGCTCGGTAAGCGTGCGGCCGATCGTGGGCGAAACGCTTGACCCGTGGCGCGAAAAAAAGCTGCAGAACCTCGTGGCCTCCGGCGTCGTTGGCCTTAAGCCCGAAGACGTCGTCGTGACGAATTGGGGCGAAGGAAGCGGCGCCGGCTCCGACGGCGGCATCTATCCGGAACTGTTCGAAGACGACTACATGAAGAACAAAGTCATCTTCGAAATGCAAAAACGCGAAAGCATTCTCAACGCGCTGCGCGACATCCCCGGAGTGCGCGTCGAAGTCAACGCCGATTTCAACGACGTCTACGAGCGGTCGACAACGAACACGAAGCCCGACCCCAAACCGGCAACTTTGCGCGAAGTTGAAACCAAGGAATTCAGTAAACAATCGACAGGAGCCGCCGGTGGTCAGCCTGGTCCCGTTGCCCAAGGACCCAACCGGCAGGGTGCTGCGCCGGCACCCAACCAAAACCTGAATGAAACCGAGAATTCATCGACGGAGACGGAGAACGTCGTTGGCGGCGAGCAGACTCGATCGTTGGCCAAAGGTTACACGTTGCGCGAGATTTGGGCCACGGTCGCAATCCCCACGAATTACCTCGAAAGCCTGTGGAAGAGCCAAAACCCGTCGGCCACCGATCCGCCCACAAAGCAGGATCTGACGCCTGTCGAAACGCAGGTCAAAACTGCCGTTGAAAACATCGTCGAGCCGCTGCTGCAGCTGCAGGCCATCGAGGGCGAGGACAACTACAAGCACGTGAGTGTGAGTTTTGTCCCTTCGCTGCCGGTACCGCAAATCGAGTCGCCTTCCACCACTACGAAGGCACTCTCCTGGGCTGGTCGCTATTGGAGCACTCTCGCGATGCTTGGAGTGGCGATGTTCAGCTTGCTGGTGCTGCGCTCCGTTGTGCGCGGCACGACGAGCGGCGATTCGCCCAATGCGGCACTCGCGACGCCGGCTTTGACGCTGCATGGTGAGGCTGGTTCGGCCGGCGCAGAAACCGAAGCCGAGCCGGAACCAGAACGGCCGCGATTGCGATTCAAGAAAGGAAAGTCGCTAAAGGACGACCTCGTGGAGATTGTGCGCGAAGATCCCGACGCGGCCGCCGACATCCTGCGAACGTGGATCAGCAAGGCGGGATGAAATACATGGCCCATCTTGGTCGGGTGTTCTACCGGCCCAAGATGGGCCGGCGACATACTAAGAGCTTATCCCAGAACTATATGATCGCTAGCACACGTATTCATCTTCGGGCAGTTTACTTTTCACAACGGCACGGAGGTGACGCTGGTGAGGATGGAGTTTCGTGGGTCGAGTTGGCGAATGTCGGATGCATTTTG
>DASXWB010000122.1:0-3977 GCA_036503915.1 Lacipirellulaceae bacterium
CGCTGCGTCGCCGACCGTCGAGTCCACTGCCGAAGTGCCGGCTGCTGACGCAATGGCGGATCCCAATGCCACGGCGGCGATCGATCCCGCAACAGGCCAACCCATGGACGGCAGCGCTTCGACGGGCCTTACGGGGCCGGGCTGGGTGATCGAAATGCGCGGCTACCATCTGCATAATTCGCTGCGCGATCAGAACATCACCGTCGGGGACGAAGGTGATGCCTTCATCTTGAACACATTTTTCAAGAACCTGGAGACGGGAACGGTCGAGCTGCCCGACGGCCCAAACGGCGAGCTGATCGACGTGCCGATTTCGGAGCTTGGGATCAAGTTCCCGGTCGTGGTGACAAGCGAACAAATCATAGACGTAACGTACTACGCGGAAGCCGTCGATCCAAACATGCCGGGCGGGATGCCGGCGACTCCGACGTACGAACGCGGCGAATTGGCGCCCGGTGCGGCGGCAAGCGCAGTCGAAGAGCCCAAAGTCTGGAACCTGCGCCGATACAATTTTATTATCCAGTTCTGCTGGCAACCTCAGCCGCGCGGTAAGCGGCTGGAAAAACAAAACGGCGAGCAGCAAGAGCAAGGCGAGGCAGCGAGCACCGCCGCCGTCGAGGGCGACGTCGCCCCAGCCGGCGACAGCTCCTAAAAACTCGCAGGAGTAATTTGCGATGGACCAATTACGGACGATTCTGGCCTGGCTCAAGCGGAATCATTTCTGGGTGCTCTCGGGTCTTGTTGCGCTCATCGGAATCGCTTGCTGGTGGAAAGCTTCCGGCACGCTGCGCACCGAGTTTGCCGCGAACAAGCAGGCCATCGAAGGCGAGTTCACCTCACTTTCCGCCCAGCGCAACAAGCCGTTCCTTCCCAATCAAACGATCATCGAAAAGCAAAAGGTCGAAATCGACAAACAGGCCAAGCGCGTCGAAGAAACCTGGAAAAAGCTCTACGAGAGGCAGCGGGAACGCGTGCTGGAGTGGCCGGACGACTTGAGCGAGTATTTCCGCAAGAAAGTGCAAGAGCTCAAGTTCGGCGACGAGATGGAGCGGGATATGCTCACTGATTATCAGAACTATGCCCGCCTTTACTTTCCGTACCTGCCAAAGATCGTTGGAGCGCCCGTGCTCGATGTGGGCACAAGTGGCGGGTATGGCGAAGGCGGAATCATGGGCGGCCGCGGCGCCTATGGTGGGCGCGAAGCTTACGGCGGCTACGGCCCGGGCGGCATTGCCGGCCAGACTCAAGAGATTGAGGAAGACTTCATTTGCGAATGGCTCGATCAAGACGTCGTGCGCCAGAAGCTGATTTTTCCCCAGCGGCCCTCGTCGCTGCAGGTCTGGGTGACCCAGGAAGATTTGTGGGTGTACAAGACCTTGTTAAACGTGATCCGCCGCACGAACGAAGCGGCTGGCGCAACGCGCCAGTCCAACGCCGCGGTGCGCATTATTTATTCGCTCGACGTCGGGCAAACGGCGGCGGTTGCTAGCCGTGAAACGGGCCGGATTTACATGCTCCCCTCCGCCGCGGTGAGTGCGGAAGGAGCGCTTGGGCCCTACGGCGGAGGCGGCGAGGGTGGCATAGAGGCAGAACGAGGGGCAAACGCCTACGGACCACCGACCGACCTCGGCCCGATGGGCGGAGAACGCGGCGGCATCGGCGCTTACGGCAGCGGCACCGGTGGCCCGATGACGCCGGAACAGGAACGAGCCGTTTTACTTTCCCACCGCTATTTGGGCCCCGACGGAAAGCCAGTCCCAATGGGCGGCGGAGGTGGCGGCGACGTGTCCGCGGATCTTTCGGTGACGGAGCCGGCCGCGCCGGCCGGCCCGCTGGACCTCACGCAGTTCGGCTTGGAATACAAACGTCTTCCCGTGCGAATGACTCTTCAGATGGATCAGCGCTGGCTCACGCATCTCATATCCGAGTGCGCGAACCAGCCGCTGCAAGTCGAAGTGCAAGAAGTGCGGATCAACGCGGGCGAAATGGGAACCGCCGGCGGCGAGGGCGGAATATCAGGCTACGGTGGTGGCAGCCGTTACGGCGGAGGCAGCCCCTATGGCGGTGGCAGCCCTTACGGTGGTCGCGGACCTTATGGCGGTGGCGGCGGCCGCGGCTTGGGTGGCGGCGGTGGCGGCGGAAGCCAGTTTCCGGAACTCACCGGCGTTCAATCGTTTCCGGCACAACCCAATATTGTTGACGTTGTCATTCAAGGCATCATTTACATATTCAATGAGCCGAATCCCGATGTGCTCAAAACGTCCGATGAATCCCAGCTGGCGTCGACATTGTGAGTATGTGTTCGGCTTTAGAGCATCAAACAGAATGAATAAAACCGCCAAGAACACGAGGACGCCAAGGAATCCACTGCTGATTTCCGTCTTTCTTGGCGTACTTGGCGACTTGGCGGTTCGATTTGTTAGTGAATTAGCAGCGACCGAGGCACCCTCACCCTGCCCTCTCCCAAAGGAGAGGGTTCTGATGGCGACGGCAGGAGACCAATAACATGAAGGCCAACCTGAAGGGACTGGGCGGTATCAAAGGCTTGCTGCTGCTTCACGGCGAAAAGGTGGCCATGGCCACGGTGGGTCTTCTGGCGCTGTGGTTCATCTATTCGTCGTTGCGCTTGCCCCGGCTGGAAGAGGAACGGCAGGCCACGAAGCTGACTAGCGAAGCCAGCCAGACAACCGAGGCGGTGAATGACTCAAAATGGCCCGAAGATCCCTCCGATCCACGGAGAAGGGAAGTGCGCTTTGTCCGCAACGTTGAGAAAACGGGCGGCGATTTTTCTGTGCCACCCGACGCTTATAGGACGTCCAGGGACGGTTTCAATCCGCGCAAAGTCACGCCCGCGGTGTTCCGCACCGATCCGGTGCTGCGCAATGCGATTGACGTTCATGCCGTCGGCGGCACGGGGATCTTCGCGTTCGTCGACGACGCCGTACGCCAAGCGCGCGCCCTGGCGGAGGCGGAAAGGCAAGAACAGGAGGAAGCGAAGCAGCGCCGCGACGTGGAGCGCATGGCGGAGGAGCAAGGTGAAGGTCGCGGTCTGCGCGGGCGTGGACCGGGAGGTGCGTACGGCGAGGGGGGCGGCGACGTGCCCTTTGATCCCGAACATCCCAAGCGCCGCCCGGTAACCGCGATGACCCAGCCCGCGGGAGTGCCCTTGCAGGGCGACGAGCGCCAGGAGCGCGTGCATTGGGCCGTGGTTACGGCCAAGGTGCCCGTGCGCGAGCAACTCAAGCTTTATCAGGACGCGTTTGAGAACGCGCGCGGCTATGATCCGTCCCGCGATTTTCCACAATACGCGGGCTACAAGGTGCAGCGCGCCGAGGTGCTTCCTGGCCAGCCGCTCGAGTGGACGGATGTGAAAGTCTACGACGGCCAGCGAAAGAGTGTCCAAACCGGTGATGACCTAGGTACGGTCGTCTCGTCCTACGTGCTGAACGTTGCCAAGAAAGGCGGCCTCTATGCGAGAATCGCGCAGTTCTGGCCGCCGCTAATGGAAGACGTAGTCGATCAGCGCTATCTGGTTGATGTGCTTGCTCTTCCGCTGCCGCCGCTGGTAGGGCGCAACTGGGGCTCCGATGCCACGCATCCGGATATCCCGCTGCTTAAAGACACGCCTCCGTTGGAAGACGAGCTAATGCCGCTCGAGGACGAACAGCCGACGGAAGAACTGGCAGCCGATACGGATGAAGCCTCTCAATTTCGCTCGGCCGATCCGACGCAGGGATTTGGCCCGAGCGGCTACGGCGGTGAGCGCGGCGAACTGGGCGGGCCATACGGCGGCGGCGGACGCGACCGGGCCTACGGCGGCATGGGGGGCCGCAGCCCATACGGCCCACCCGGCGGTGGGCGAGGCTACGGTCCCTACGGAGGCGGCGGAGGGCGAGGTCGTGCTTACGGCATGGGTGGTGGCGAGCGCGGCGGCATCGGTCCTTACGGCGGCGAGGGCCGCGGCGGCTACGCCGGGG
>DASXWB010000123.1:0-2978 GCA_036503915.1 Lacipirellulaceae bacterium
GCGGAATCATGCCTTGCTTGTGGGCCAGCTGTCGCAGCTCGTCGGCCTGGGCGTTGGCCATGATCATGTCGCGCAAGTCGTTCGACATGATCATCAGCTCGAACAGCCCCACGCGCCCCTTGTATCCCGTGTTGTTGCACACTTCGCAGCCCGCGCCGCGGTAGAACCGGTGGCCTCGGATCTGCTCCGAAGTGAGCTCCAGGTCATCGAGCAGCTCGCGCGGCGGCGTATATTCCTCGCGGCACTGCATGCACACTTTGCGCACCAGCCGCTGGGCGAGGATCGCCTCTACCGTGGCGGTGATCAAGAATGTTGGCACGCCCATGTCCTTGAGCCGAGTGATCGTGCTGGGGGCGTCGTTCGTGTGCAGCGTGCTGAACACGAGGTGCCCGGTGAGCGAGGCCTGCACGGCGATCTGCGCGGTCTCGAGGTCGCGAATCTCGCCCACCAGAATCTTGTCCGGGTCCTGCCGCAAAATGGATCGCAGGATGTGCGCGAACGTATTGCCGATGTCCGGGTCGATGGGCACCTGCACGATGCCTTCCATGTCGTATTCGACGGGGTCCTCAGTGGTGATCAGCTTGTCTTCGATGCGGTTCAGCTCGTTGAGCGCCGAGTACAGCGTCGTGGTTTTGCCGGACCCGGTCGGTCCGGTCACGAGGATGATGCCGTTGGGCTTGGCGATCACATCGCGGAAGCGCTTGAGGGTCGGCGCGTCCATGCCCACCGATTCGAGCTGCAGCGACGTGACCGAGCGATCGAGCACGCGCATGACGACGCTTTCGCCGAACATCGTGGGCAGCACGCTCACTCGCAAGTCGACCGGGTGGCCGCCGACGGTGAGCTCGATGCGTCCGTCCTGCGGCAGGCGGCGCTCGGCGATGTCGAGGTTGGCCATCACTTTGATCCGCGTGGTGATAGCGAAGGCCAGGTGGCGTGGCGGCGGCACCATTTCGTACAGCACGCCGTCGGCCTTGATGCGTATTTTGAATTCATCCTCGAAGGGCTCGAAGTGCAAGTCGCTGGCGTGCTCGCGGATGGCCATTAAGAGTACCATGTTGAGCAGCTTGCGCACCGGGGCGCTGTCGGCCAGGGCGGTGACGTCGTCGAGGTTGATCGGCCCTTCAGCGCTGATGCCGGCGGCCGCGGCGGCAAGCTCGGCGTCTTCTTCCAGCGCGAGCACGATGCTCTCGACGCTCTCGTTGCTCTCGCCGTAGTAGCGCTCCAGGGCCGACATCATCGAGGATTCGTTGGTCACCACGACGCGGATGTTGAAGCCCAGGAACGTGCGCAGCTCGTCCTGTACGTGCAGGTTCTGCGGATCGCACATCGCCACGGTGAGCGTATCGCCGTCGAACTCGATGGGGATGATGCGATACATCTGCGCCATGGGCGCGGTAACCATCGCCAGGACGTCCTTCTTGATCGTGAGGTCGCTCACCGAAACGACCTGCAGCGAGAGCTGCTCGGCGAGCGCTTGCACAAGCTGGTCCTCGTTCACCAGGCCCATGTCGATGGCGACTTTGCCCAATAGCTGGCCCGGATGCTCGTGCTGCTCATCCACCAAGAGCTCTTGCTGCTCGTCGGTGATGAACCCCATGTCGACCAGGACTTGTCCGATGCGGCGATGTGCCATGATGAGGAGTCAGGTGTCGGGTGTCAGGTGTCAGTTCAAAGATCGATTGCGGTCTTAGCTATTACGCGGCGTGTTCGCCGCCTTCTTGGCTTGGTTGATCGTCGAATATTCCGCGTTCCGCTTGGGCGAAACGGCGTGCCAACTCGTCGGCGGTGTTGCACTTTTCCAGGCCGGCTTCCTTTGTGATGAGCCCTTCGCGCCACAGGTTGAAAATGTAGTCATCCAGCAGGCACATGCCGTGCTTCGCACCAGTTTGAATCGCGGAGGTGATGCGGAAGATCTTGTTTTCGCGAATCAGGTTGGCGATGCCCGGCGTTACGACGAGCGTCTCAAACGCGGCGACCCGCCCGCCGCCGGTTTTCTTCAATAACTGTTGGCAGAGGATGCCGATCACAGCCGAAGCCAGCTGCGTGCGAATCTGTTCCTGCTGATTCGTGGGAAACACGTCGATAATGCGGTTGATCGTGCCGGCTGCGCTGGAGGTGTGCAGCGTGGCGAACACGATGTGGCCAGTTTCGGCCGCGGTGATAGCCGCTTCAATCGTGGGCAGGTCGCGCATTTCGCCGACCAGGATCACATCGGGGTCTTGGCGCAACGCGCGGCGAATCGCTTCCGAGAACGACGTCACGTCGACGCCCACCTCGCGCTGGTTGATCGTGCACTTCTTGTGATCGTGCTGGAATTCGATCGGGTCTTCGATCGTGATGATGTGGTGGTCATAGTTATCGTTGAGATAGTCAACCATCGCGGCAAGGGAGGTCGTTTTGCCGGAGCCCGTCGGCCCCGTGACGATTACCAAACCGCGCGGGCGCGCGATGAGGCTTTTGAATACCGACGGGACGCCGAGATCATCCATCGACCACAACTTTACGGGAATCTGCCGCAGCACCATGGCGACGTTGCCGCGCTGGCGAAAGATGGAGACGCGGAAGCGGGCCGCGTCGCCAAACGCGAAGCCGAAGTCCGCGCTGCCCGTTTCTTGAAACTCCTGCTGGCAGCGGTCCGGCGCGATGCTCTTCATGAGGGCCTGGGTATCGGCCGGCTCGAGCACCTTGGTTTTCAGCCGTTGCATCCGCCCGTGAATGCGCAAGACCGGCGGCTGGCCCACCGTGATGTGAAGATCGCTCGCGCCCTGCTTCACGCAAGCCGAAAGCAGCTTATCAATTAGAATTGTTCCCATAGCCCGATCATTCCCCTGCAAAAGCGCACGGGCAGACAGAATGCCGGCCGCGGGCCAGTGGTCGAATTCGACCTTATCCCCTGCTGCCGACGACCGGCGATATGTCCGCCCGGCTCAGTTTCCGTGCAAACCCGTACGGTCTGCCGGATTGCTGTCGCCAGG
>DASXWB010000124.1:0-14425 GCA_036503915.1 Lacipirellulaceae bacterium
CTGCGGCGTCACCAGCCCACTTGATCGGCTGTGAAAAAAAGGGGCACCACGATTAATCGAATCGTATGGATTCATCGTTCTGCCTCGTTTTCATCCCCCCGTCCTTCTCCCGGTCTAACCACAAAGGGCACAAAGATCACAAAGCGACAATTGTCGAGTTTGCATTCAATCAATTCTAAGCTTTGTGTTCTTCGTGTTTTTTGTGGTTACATTTCCATTCTTGGCGCCTTGGCCGTTGGGTGAAACATAGCTGGTGAAAACGCACAAGCGTCAGCTACCGCGGCGCAGCCCGCCCCGCGTGGACTCTACCATATCTGGTGGCCGATTCCAACCTTTTTCCTGCGCGCGTCGCACACGCGCTCTTTCTTCGCGTTTTTGTTTAAAACAAATTGGTTCTTGCTCCCGGCCACTAAGTGTGCTAATGTACACGTCACGTCGTGAAGCTTTTAGCTTTTAGCTGTTAGCTGTTAGCTAGGCACCAGTAGCCGCCCGTCGAGCGAGCGGCCCGCGCTACTGCTGCGCGCCGACCGGTTCTGGCTCTCGACTCCATCGGTGTGTCCCAAATTGAGTCAGATGTCCAAAAGTATGTGTGGGGGAGTTTTGGACACCTGACAACGCGGCAAACCGCAGAGGCTGGGCAATCCGAAATCCGAAATCCGCAATCCCATATCCGCAATCGCCGTGCAGACGATTTTCGCCCCACCTGGAGAGAATTTTGCACCACCCCCGGGGCGAAATTCAGTCAATTTCGCCCCACCGCCACATTCCAACGTTCAGCCAACAAACGACTTGCGCGCGCCGCGCTGGGGCGAAACGGACCGAATTTCGCCCCACGAGAAAAAAGAAAAAAATTTAGTGGGGCGAAATTCATGAGCCTGGCCCGAAACTGCCTGCGTTTCATCGAAGCGCACGACCGATGGCTTTGCAAAAAAAACCTGTGGGAGGCGTCTCTGACGCCGATTTTGCGCTCCTTCCCAAGCTATTGAAGTTTGCGAACTCGCATCGGGGCCGGAGACCCCTCCCACCTATAATTTTGTCTATTCGCTATAAGTGCTTCACGAATGCGGTTGGCAATTGCCGGCCACTGGCCGCGAGAACTGTTGACCACGAACTATATGCGCCGCCAAGTACTGTTGCTTGCCCTCGCGAGCCATTTCGCATTCCCGCTCGGCGTTTCCTCGGTTGCTGCAGCCGCGGCAATGCCGAATCTCGTGATCTTTATTGCTGATGATCATGGGTACTCCGACACCTCGCTCAATGGGGCGACGCAATTCGGCACTCCGAATCTGCAGCGCATCGCGCGGGCCGGGATGACGTTTACGCATGCGTTCGCGGCGTCGCCTTCGTGTGCGCCAAGCCGCGCGGCACTGTTGACCGGACTCATGCCGATGCGTGGCGGGGCGATGCTGAATCACCAGATGCCGCGCGCGGAGGTAAGGAAGTTGCCGGCGTACTTGAAGGAGCTCGGGTACGAGGTGGTGGCGTTCGGCAAAGTGGCCCATTACAAGCAGGGCCAGAACTACGGGTTCGACCGCGCGAGCCACGATGGATTTCATGACGACATGTGCGTTGCGGTGGCGGTCGACTTTCTCAAGCAGCGCAAAGCGCGGTCGCCTTTGTGTCTTTTAGTCGGTACGAACTGGCCCCATGTGCCGTGGCCGGAACTTGACGCTGCGATCGATATGGAGTCGTTTGAACCGCCGCCGCAGCACGTCGACACCCCCGAAACACGGCACTGGCGGGCCCGCTACGCGGCCGCCGTTTCGCGGTTCGACAACGACCTGGGGCAGCTGTACGACGCCGCGTTCGAACATCTTGGCTCAAACACGCTGTTTCTTCACCTCAGCGATCACGGCGCTCAATGGCCGTTCGGCAAGTGGAATCTTTATGATGCGGGCACGCGTGTTCCGTTCGTCGCGGTCTGGCCTGGTGTTGTGCCGGCGGAGAGCCGTAGCGACGCCATGATAAGTCTTGTTGACGTGTTGCCCACGCTGATCGAAGCTGCCGGCGGCACGCCGCCATCAACCATCGACGGCCGATCGTTCACCAACGTCCTCACCGGGAAAAGTGCCGCGTTCCGCGATGCGATCTTTACGACGCACAGCGGCGACGGCGCCATGAATCGATATCCGATGCGCTCGCTGCGCACGCGCCGCTGGAAGTACATCAGAAACCTGCGCCCGGACTCCGACCACACGACGCATATCGATCTAGGAAAGCCGATCGACGGGAACGCCTATTGGAACTCGTGGGTTGAAAAGGCGAAGCAAGACGCTCAAGCGGCGGCGGTTGTTGCGCGGTATCGCCGGCGGCCGGCGGAAGAACTTTACGATTTGCAAAGCGACCCGCTGGAGCAAAACAACGTTGCCGACGATCCGAACCGCGCCGGCGTGTTGAACGCACTGCGCGCTCAACTAGATACGTGGATGCAGCAGCAGGGCGATTTAGGCAAGGTCACCGAAGATGCGCTTAAGGCGCCTTAAGCGGACTCACCGTTATTCAGATGGCGGTTCTGAATCGCCGGCGCGCGGTCGCAAGTGCTATTGCCTGAAGTGTAACGAGCGCAAGGCCGAGGCTGGTTGGCTCCGGCACGAGATTAACCGCCACCGCGCCACTTGATTGGCCTGATCCGAATTGCTTTCGCCAAACGACGTAGTCGGCCGCGTCGACAATGCCATTGTTGTTGCCATCCGCGCCATTACCCGGTATCTGCACCGTCTGGCCAAATGAAGTCCGCCACAGAGCGTAATCTGCATCGTCGACATCGCCATCGACGTCGTAATCTCCGACGATGTGGCGGTTCACCAGTCTGTTCCGCCAGACAACGTAATCGGCCGCATCCACGACACCATTATTGTTGCCGTCGGCGCCATTGCCCGGATACTGCACCGACTGGCCATACGATGTTCGCCACAAAGCATAATCGGCAGCATCAATGTCACCGTCGACGTCGTAATCTCCGAAGCCGTCGCGGATCACCAGATTATCGAACACGGCGGATGACGCGAGCGCGTTGCCCTCCGGATCGCCCGTGGCGGCAATCGCCGATATGTCGGCGTCGGTGAAGTCGTCGAGATTCAAGCTTCGGTCAACGAATCCTTGCGATACGAGAAAATCGCCATCGAAGTACGCACTATACGTGTCCGTAGCGAAGTCCAGCAGCAAACGGTAATGGTGCCAATCGTTGAAAACAATGTTCCTGTTGGCTTCGGTAAAAAAGCCGGTGTCTTGGGCCTGGTAAAGCACGTCGCCGGTTGTCGCGTCGACTCCCAGTGACCCCAACAAAGCAATCGGCTGACCATCATCGTCGTACGCTTCGATACCGAAGAACGGGCCGAACGACGAGGAGTTTGGCGTCTGCGATACGCGCATATCCCAATCGATGGCCACGAGCGACTGCGTGGGGAGACCGGATTGCAGCACCGCCCAGCGTCGATCGGAATTCGCCGCCCTTACCACCTGCACCGCCTGAGTGCCCGAATGTGTGATCGAGTTCTGTACCGTGGCCGTGCTGTCGCCGAAGGCGGGGGCGGAAACCCAGCCGAACTGACCCTCGAGCGGCCCGGGCGAGTAGGGACTTTCGAATCCAGTGCTGATAATGGTGCCAGCGGCGCCTGCAGCGGTAGGGACTGCTCCCAACAGAATCAAGCAAAATGCTGTGACGAGGGCCCAGCTTGCCCCAGCTGGACGAGGGAGTCTGGCGTTCGTCATTATTAAATCCGGTTGCTTCTCTGGTTCCGCTACCGCCGATTTGGCCGGCAATACCCGCGCATGCTTGCCAACTTGGAGACTTCAATATATTTGCAAGCACCAAATTGGGCAAGAAACCCCCTCTCTCCGCGCCGACATCGAGCGATTTCAGGCGCCGAGCCGCGACAATTCGGCTAATTCGCCGCCAGCAGCGCAAGATCGCGACCGCAAATTCATCGACCGTTGCGCCGCCGTCAGATTCGACTCAATCCGCCGGATCGGAATCACCGATACAGTTTGAAGCTGCTGGCGATCTGTGGGGGGGATATTATGGCTCGGCTATCCGATATTCCGCGCGATGAATTGGACACTCGTAATCTACGGTGCATTCATCGCAGGGTGCATCTCCGCGTCCGGATGCACGCTCTGCCAGAACGCCATGCGCACGGTCTGGCACGAGCCGGCCGTGTATTCGTGGAAGCACGACAGGCGACGCAGCGTCGAAGCTTATCGCCAGTGGGCTGATGTGGCGCTGGCCGAGGAAGCTGGCCGCTGCCCCGATCTGTTCGGCGAGCCGGATTACGTCATGGGCTTCCGCGACGGCTTCGTCGACTTCGTCTATCTCGGCGGCACGGGCGAACCGCCGCCGGTGCCACCGCGGCAGTTCTGGAACGTGATGCTGCGTTCGCCCGAGGGAAAAGTGCGCGCCAGCCTGTGGTTCGACGGCTACCGCCACGGAGCCGCTGTGGCGCGTGACGGTGGATACCGAGAGCTCGGAAGGGTTCATTCGTCCCTGGTGGGAATTGCCGGCGGAAGACAATATTCGGCATATCCATCTCCCATCGACGGCCCTGACGAGTACGGTCACGACCCGACGTCCGATGGCGAGCCGTTGCCAGAGCCTGGTGCCGCGCCGGCGCCCACGCCGCCCGTAGAAAACCCAGACACGTCGCTTCAAGAACCGGCTGGCGAGCCGCCATCGCAACCAGCGCCGCTCGATACACCGATATTCACCGAACCACCGTTCGGAGATGATCCCCAACCGCCGGCGGAGGAAAATAACGATCAGCCGCTGTCGATAAATGCGCCGGCACCGGAGCAATTGGAGGAGCAGCCGCTGGCGAATTCGGCTGGCATTGAAACACCAATAGAGGCCGGCGACGTCGAGACGTTCGATGTGAAGCCGGCGGTTGTACTCAATGCAAACGGCGCAGACGACCAGCGGCACGATGCACTTATCACGAACAACTCGCCTGTATCGACTATGAAATTTGTTGACGATCCGGCGAAGATAGACGCGCGGGCGAAGACAGTCGAGACAAATCGGCCCGACCGCAACGTCATTCGAACCAGCTTCCGCGGCTGGTCGCGCCGAGTGACTGACTGAATCCAGGTTGAATTAGCGGATGCCGCAAGTGCACGAATACGAAACGCAGGCCGAGTGACCGAACGATGGTGCTAAAGAGCAGCGCAACCAACCGGCGAACCAAGCCTCGATGGCTGAACTTTGAGCCGTTCGTCGCCACCATGGCGGCGGCATGCTGCACCCTCTTCGCCGGCTGCGCGGCGCTTACCAATCCGGTCGCTAACGGAATCCCGGTGCGGCTGTTGCCGGATGAGCTGCTGGCCGAGTCGCGCGAAGGGTACGAACCGATTCCTCTAACGACGCTGCGGCAGCCCCCGCCGGAAGAATATATTTTGGCCGCGGGCGATACGCTGGGCATCTATATTGAGGGCGTTCTGGGCACAAGCGAAACGCCGCCGCCGGTGAACCTGCCCGAGAGCACCGACCTGCCGCCGTCGGTCGGCTACCCGTTTCCGATTCGCAACGACGGCACGGTTTCCCTGCCATTAGCTGGCCCAGTGCAAGTCGCCGGGATGACGATCGAGCAGGCCGAGAAGGCCGTCATCAACGCCTACCTGCGGCGAGAGATTCTGCGTCCTGAGGACCAGAGAATCCTGGTAACGTTGATGCGGCCGCGCCACGTGCGCGTGCTTGTGATTCGCGAGGACTCGCAGCAACGCCAGGTCTCGCTGCAAACCGAGTCGCTGTTGGGCCTCGGCACGTCGCGGACCCAAATCGGCGGCCGCCGCGAGGGAACCGGCCTGGTGCTTGAGCTTCCGGCCTACCAGAACGACGTTCTCAACGCTCTGACGCGCAGCGGCGGCCTGCCCGGATTGGAATCGACGCAAGAAGTGATTGTCCAGCGTGGTTACTGGGACGCCGCCTCCGACCCCGCCACCGGCATGCAGCGCTATCCATCGCAGGCGGACTTGATGGACGGCGAAAAAGGCCGCCGGCGAATCATTCGCATTCCAATGCAAACGCGCGGCGGGGAGGCGCCGCCTTTCCGCCCCGAAGATATCATCCTGCAAAGCGGCGATATTGTATTTGTGGAGGCCCGCCGGCCGGAATTCTACTACACGGGCGGACTGTTGCCGGCGGATGAAATCCCCTTGCCAAACGATTACGACCTGACCGTCGTCGAAGCCGTTCTCAAAAGCCGTGGGCCACTGCTGAACGGCGGTCTGAATGCAAGCAATATTAATGGAGTCGTAATCCAGGCCGGCGTCGGCAATCCGTCGCCGAGCCTGCTTTCGGTGCTGCGCGAGACGCCCGGCGGAGGTCAGGTCACCATTCGCGTCGACCTGAATGAAGCGGTTCGCGATCCGCGCGAAAACCTGTTGGTGCAAGCTGGCGACGTACTGATCTTGCAAGAAACGCCCGACGAGGCGGTCACGCGTTATTTCACGCAAGTGTTCCAGATCAATCTCTTCACGCGATTCCTTAACCGGACCGATGCGCAGGGCAGCGCGTCAGTCGTCGTCCCGTAACGGGCTTAGCCGATCGCACCACCGGAAATCAGCGCTCGGCGGCGGCCCGCTGACGGCAGGGGATAGCAAGCCTCGGCTGCGCCGAGCCGGCCTCCCGCAATTCTGCGCGCTTGCGATTGGCGCGCGCTGCATGAATTCACATGCAGTGTCGTCCAACCAGCGCGCAAAACACTTGCCTTCTGCACGAGAGGTCGGGATCCCCTCAACGGCGCAAAATGAAACCGCCTCCGCTGCTTGGAGCAGTGGAGGCGGTTAGCTGTGGTTTTCGTTTGCGACGGAACACCGACCCGGCGCTCGTCTGAACCGGCTCCCGGTTGCCCGGCGCTTGGTGCTTTAATTCGCAGCCAGGGGAGATCCCACGACCGATTCGGCCACACGCTCGGCCGCTTCGGCTTGCTGCGCGCTGGCCTGGCGGTTGACGAACTCCAAGTCGCTCGCGCTCAAGCGAGCCAGCGTTACGGTCGTCGTCCGGCCGTTGTCCTTGAGGATTCGCACCTTGCCGTCCAGGAAGCGGACCAGGCGACCCTGGCACGAGAACTTGCCCGTGTTGTCGACCCATGTACGCAGCTCCACGCTGGCCAGGCCGCCCGGCTCGCGCAAGATGCCGCTCGACGTGCCGAAAATATCATCGTCGTCGGTTGCTTCGTCGGCAGGCTGTTCGCCTTCGGCCGGCGTTTCAGTCGCTGCGTCGGTGCCACCAGCTGGCGGCGTGGCTGCATCTTCGGTTGTGTCGCTCGGCGGCTGGCTGAAAAAGTCGTCCGGCGGCGTCGTGTCGGTCGAAGGTTGGGGCGGCGTCGTGCTTTCCGCCGGTGGAGTCGTTGTTTCCGTCGTCGTTCCGCCGAAAATGTCGTCCTCGGCATCCGTTGTGTCTGCCGGAGGCGTCGCGGGCGTTTCCGGGGGCGGAGTCGTGTCCGCCGGCGGTGCGAAGATATCAGCTTCGGGCATATCGGTTGAAGAGGGCGTGGTCGACGGCGTCGTTGTCTCGGTGCTGTCGAATATGTCCTCCTCGGCAGGCGGCATCGGTTGTTCGGTCTCAGCGGGAGTCGTGGTGCCCGGCAAGGGCTCGGGCGGCAACTCTGGAATTGGCGTCGTGTCTGCGGGCCGCTCGCGCCGCTGCGGCGCTGGCATCCGGTCTGTCGCGGCGCCGTTGGCTCTCGGTTCTTCAGGCGCCGTCTCGTACCCTCCTTCGACGACACTGCCTTCGACCACGCTGCCTTCGATCACGCGGCCGTCGATCACGCGGCCGTCGATCACCGTTCCGCCGCAGCCGCAGCCATCGCTGTATCCGTGTCCGTAACCGTCGTGGCTGTATCCGTATCCGCAACCATCGCAGCCGCCGTAGTGCGAACCGTGATACACCACGGGTGAATGACCCCATGAGCCATGGTAATACCCGCCCCAGCTGCCGTGGTGATATGACGAGTAATAACCGCCATAGGATCCGCATCCGCCACGGAAGGCGTGCCATGCCGATGCGGGGGTGACCGACATCATGGCGACCAGCGCGCCGATAACAATTGTTCGCAAGGTTCTACGCATGTCTGTATCTCCGGTGAACAAGAATTGATCGATTCGACCAGCGGCCGCCCCGGCGCCGTTTCATTGATGGTCAGAGTCCCAGATGTGCGACGCCGACGTTGAGGCAACCAGTTATGTCGAACGGCTTCAAAAACTGCTAGCGTGAAGCCTCCATCGTAACTTGGGCAAAGTCGGAAATCAAACAAGACGCGGCAAACCTCACACGTTCTCAAAGCGGTTTCATGGCCGGCCGAATCGCCTGGCCAGCCGGGCGTTTCGCCGTCACAACCGCCTCGGCAAAGTGGCCGGTTCAGCCGCCGCTGGCTGGAGAGTCGGCAGGAGCGGCAAAAACCGGAAATCCCTTACCGAAATGGCGGCTCACGGTGCTCCGCACCGCTTCGGCTTTTTCAGTCACTAACCGGGCTTCATTGTGGTGGTGCGCCTCGGCGCGACGCCAATCCTGGTTAAGCTGCTCGCGGTTCTGGCTGATCGTAGGCGTCTCCCAAATACGCACGGCGCGCTCGTACAATTCGCCGCCGCGGTTGTACCACAAGGCAAGTTGCCGGCCGAAGCGGATGACCGATTCGTCCACGCCATCGCTGGGAATCGCTTCCACCGATTTTGCGGCAAACCGGCTGATGCGGCCTTTGATCGCAAACACGCGCGATGCATTCGTGGCATTGGATGTGGATTCCGCGTCCCTCTGCAACGCTGCCTCGGCCAGAGCGATTTCGCTGATGCGCAGCCAATAGGCGAGCGTTTTCTCTTTCGATGCAATCGGTTCAGGTGCCGACTCGTTGTTGTCACTCCCAGGCGCCGCAATTGCCGCGGCGGGCAGGTTGACTGCTTCGCCGGAGCGCAGCGACTTCAACTCCGAGCGCAGCGCTCCGAGCTCTTCGCGCAACGTTGCAACGAGTTGCTCGCGCGTCATTGCATTGTCGCCTGGCGCAGTTGGCCGCAGCGGCGGCGGTACGCTTTCCAGCAACTCGGCTTCGGCCAGCGCCGTGTATGCCAGGCGGCGAACGTCGACGCCGAGGTACAGCGCACCAAGCCATGCTCCGCCCACGACGGCCATCACGCAGCCGACAAACTCCAGCACCGTGAGACCGCGCCGATTGTTTCTGGGCATCGCAGCGCGCCCGTTGAATGTGAAATCTTGCCGTGCCATCTTCATTTCTCGCCAATTGATCGGTGGCCGACCGATGTCGGCTTTCAGGGAACACAATACGCCTGAAAAGTTTAGGTTAGGCCTGTGGCGAAACGAGTTTGGGATTCGGGACGGCGAGCTGCACACGGCGGACCGGATGCGCCGGTTGAATGTTTTGCGCCAGTCGCGCCGGGTGCCGTTGCGTCCCCGGCGTCGGCGGCCTCCGCGGACCACCGGCTGCCTGATTTGCCGAAGATTCTGTCCTCACCAGACTAGATGCTGGAAATCCCGGAAAAACCTCCGTCGGCGCATCAATCACGGCGCTTTCTTTTGCCGATTCGGAAAGAAGAGCGGATTCGTAATTCTCTCCGCGATCAACTGGCGGTTGTTGGAATATCTGGAGCTTCCTATAATTCTGGTGAGTTCGGCCCAGATTCCATCCCAGGGACGGGAGGAGTAAAGAGCCGGCGGGCTGCCGGGCGAACTCCACCGGACCACGTGGATATCGGGGCGTGTACGAGTCAACCGCATCTCGAAAAGCTGGCGCTAGCGCCTCGGGCGAAGCAGGGCTTCAGGCCCCCAAGATTCTCTGCCTCGGCGGCACGCATGATGCGCAAGTCACGCTGCGTGAGCACTTTGGCGAAGACGTTCAGATCATCGAGGTCTCGCCGGCCAGGGCCTTGGCCCACCTAGGCAGTGGCGAGTACGTCGGCATTTACGCCGACGCCGACCACTTCGCCGAAGTCCTCGACGTCGCCCGGTTGGTGCAGAACGAACGCATCTTGCAGGGTATGCCCGACGGCGTTGTGCTCTTGGGCAACGACAACACGATCCTTTGGGGGAACGGCCGGCTGCGAGATTGGACGGGCCGCGACGATATTGTCGGCTCCAATTTTTACGAGGTCATGGGCACGCCGGAGATTCTCGGGCCCGATTTCTGCCCCTTCCACACGGCGCTTGCCACCAGTCGAGCCAGTGCCTCGACGCTGCGATGTTTTCAAAGCCGTTACATGCGCGTGCATGCGGCGCCCGTTGTCGACAAGGACGGGACGGCCCAGAACTTGGTCGTGACGATTCGCGACGTGACCGACGAAATCCTGCAGCAGCAAAAGCTTTCGGCGATCCACCAGGCCGGTATCGAGCTGGCCGATCTCACGCCGGATGAGGTCGCCAAGATGTCGGTGGATGAGCGGATCGAGCTGCTGCGGGCCAATATTCTTCATTGCACGCAAGACGTATTGCATTACGACGTCGTTGAAATTCGTATGCTCGATCCCGCCACGCGGCAGCTCGAGCCCGTGTTGGCCGTGGGCATGATGCCTGAGGCGGCGCATCGAAAACTGTATGCTGAGCGAACAGGCAACGGCGTCACCGGTTTCGTCGCGGCTACCGGCAAGAGCTACTTGTGCGAAGACACGAGCGAGGACCCGCTCTATATCGAGGGCGCCGCCGGAGCACGCAGTTCGCTCACCGTGCCCGTCATGCTGCACGACCGGGTCACCGGCACGCTGAATGTGGAGAGCCCTGAACCGCGGGCATTCACTGAGAGCGATCTGCAATTTCTGGAAATCTTCGCGCGCGACGTGGCGATTGCGCTCAATACCTTGGAGTTGTTGGCGGCCGAGAAGGCCAACACGGCCGCGGCCAGCGTCGCGGCCATCCACAGTGCCGTCGCATTGCCGGTTGACGTGATCCTCAACGACGCGGTCAACGTGATGGAGCGCTACATCGGCCACCAGCCCGACGTGGTGGAGCGGCTGCAGTCGATCCTGCGCAACGCCCGCGACATCAAGCAGGTCATCCAGAAAGTGGGCCAGTCGATGGCGCCCACCGAGGCTCAACCGCCGTCGGCCCGGGTCGAGCTGAGGCCAGCCCTCGTTGGCCGCCGCGTGCTGGTGGTGGATGCCGACGAAAGCGTTCGCAGCGCGGCGCACGCCTTGCTCGAGCGGTATGGCTGCATTGTAGAAACCGCGCACGATGGCAGCGAGGCGCAGTTCATGGTCCGCAGCCTGTCGTCGGACCAGCATTACGACGCAATCATCGCCGACATCCGCTTGCCCGACATGTCGGGGTTCGATCTCATGCAGAAGCTCAAGGAGATGATGGAGGTCGTGCCCATGGCTCTCATGACCGGCTTCGGGTACGACCCGGGTCATTCGATCGTCAAGGCGCGGCAGTCGGGCTTGCTGGCCGTGCTGTACAAGCCGTTCCGGCTCGACCAATTGCTCGAGGCAGTCGAGCAGATTGTCATCGCGACAGGCGCAAAGCAGCCCGCCGACCGCTAAAGACCTGCCGCAGAACGCAGTCATTACGCCCACCTGGCGTGAGACGTACAATTGCGATGACACGGCGTCGCTGCACGTTCCTTGTAGTCACCAGCACCGATGTTTCTCTCTTGCACCGATGTTTCTCTATTGGCTGACACTCGTTCTCGGCGGCCTGGGCCACGCCGTCCTTTGGGCATCGCTCGTCAACCGTGTGCATGCGTTTGGCATCCAGCGGCGTTGGGTCGACCTGCTGACATTGCTTTGCGGGCTTGCGTTGGTGACTGTAACGCTCGCCGTTTCAGCCGCGCTTTTTACGGCAAACGGCGACGGGCTCGGAACACTCGGTCGCAGTGCCGCGTGGATTTATCTGGCCGCTTGCGCAATGTTGTCGATCGTTGCCATCGTTCAACGATTGTGGCTGGCCTTTCATCCGGAACGGCGCGGGGCACTTGCTGAGAACCACACGACGTCGATCGACTTGCGAAAAGAGGCGCAGTGTGCGCTCGCCGCGCCCGGCGTGGCCGATTGGCTCAGCCGGTTGCCGGGCAATCAGGTTTTTCAGCTTTGCATCCAAGAAAAGCAATTGCCCATTCCGCGACTATCGAGCCAGCATGGCGGACTGCGCATCGCACATTTATCCGACCTGCATATGAGCGGTCGCATCACCAAGGCCTATTTCGAGCTGGTCATCGAGCACGTGAATCGCTGCGAACCGGACATCGTGGCGATCACCGGCGACCTGCTTGAGCGGAATGAGTGCCTGAATTGGATTCCTGACACGTTCGGCCGGCTCCGTGCCCCGGACGGGGTGTATTATGTTTTGGGGAATCACGACAAGCACGTGGATGAAGAGCAACTGCACGCAATGTTGCGCGACGCGGGTCTGATTTATGTTGGCGGTGCGTGGCGACAAACGACGGTTCGCGGCACGCCCGTGCTGCTGGCCGGAAACGAGCTGCCGTGGTATCCGCCGGCCGCCGATTTGAGCGATTGTCCGGCGCATGACGGGGCAGGGCTGCCGGTCCGCATCGTGCTCTCTCACTCGCCGGATCAATTCGCATGGGCCCGGAGATACGACGTCGACCTGATAGTGGCCGGGCATAATCACGGCGGCCAGGTGAATTTGCCGCTGCTCGGCGCGGTGTTAGCGCCGAGCAAACATGGAGTGCGCTACGCTTCGGGCGCCTTCCGTTCGGGCAACACCGTGATGCACGTCAGTCGCGGCACCGCCTGTCTCACGCCGGTCCGCTATAACTGCCCGGCTGAGATCGCGATCTTGGTGCTGCAGGGCGGTGCTTAGAAGGAAACGGTATTGGGCGGCGCGCACCCGTCTACGCCTTTTCGATTTCGACGCATATTCCCCCGGCGCGCATCGCGCGGTGCATTCGCGTGAACCACAGCTCTTTTTTCCAGCGCAATCGGAGCGACGTGCAAAGCTGCTTCAGCGCCTCGCGATTGTACGTTTGGCAGCACCAGATGCGGCTCGTCCAGGCCCCGGAGAAATTGTCCTCGGTCGTAAGCAGCAGCATTCGAGCGCCCGCGCACATGACGCGCGACAACTCCTGCAGCCCGGCCGCGGGATCCGGAACGTGTTCCAGCACGTAGCCGCAGGTCACGCCGTCGAACGACGCGTCGGCGAAGGGCAGGGCAGTGAGGTCGGCGGCGATGTACACCGGGCGATCGCTCGCCAGGCGCCGGCGTGCCCGCGCGAGCATCTGCCGCGACAGGTCGGTGCACACGATGCGCGCGTCGGCATCGGCGTACTGCAGCAAGTGGCCGGCGATCTGGCCGGCGCCGCTGCCCACGTCGAGGATCGACTTCATGCCGCGCAGGTCGAATTTGCGCGTGCGGATGAGCCGCTTTCCCAGCGGGATATGCAGCGAGATCATGCTCGCCGTGCTGAGGAAAGCGCCCCGCCGGCCGCCGTACACGTCCTTGATGCGCTCACGATACTCAGCCGCGCTGACGCGCCGGATGAGATCGTTCTCGACGATGCGATTCAGGAAACCCATCGCGTAGTTCTGATTCCGCAGAGGTAATGTTCCAAACGCTTGCGGTTTAGCTGCGCAGCTCGGCGTTACATATAAACGCGGCGATTGTAGATATACCACTCGAACACGAGGACAAACAGGGCACATGCCAGAATGATCTTCCAGGCCTCTTTGCGCGAAGGCGTGCGGCCGACCGCTGCCGCAACGTCAACGTTTCCGATTCGGATGTCGGCGGGCGCGAGGTTACCGCCCTCCTCGTCCTGACTGGGCTTGAGGCGCACGTCGCTCTCCTGGCGATCGAACAGGTTGACGGCGAAGCGTTCTGTGTCCTGGCCGGGGCGCCGGACTTCATAGACGCCCAACTGATGCGTGTCGTGGAATTGGAAGAGGTCATCGCCCGTGCGGCGGATCGTGTACTGCTTGCCGGCCGGGTCGACCACCGTGAGCTCTCGTTCATTGGCCATGGCGGGCAGCTCCACGGGCCGGCCCGGTCGCGTTGAGGCGAGTTCTGACTCCTCGCTGCCGCCCGCAAGATACTCGAGCGCGTTGAGCCAGAACGTCGGGAAGCTCAGGCGCCGCGGCCAGTTGGTGTTGTACGCCATGTCGCCGTCTTTATCTTTGCCGACGATTTCGAAGCCGAGCACGGCGTCTTGATATGCATCGCGGGGGGCGATCGCCGCGATCGGCCCGGCGGTTGAGTCGATGAGCACCGTCGCACCGGAAGGTGGATTGAGCACAATGCTGTCGCCCACGCCGACGTTTCCCAACTCGACATTGCTCAATAGCGGGTGGGAGCGGTCCCAATCGATGATATCGGGCAAGGCGATGACCTCGGGCTCGCTTGCAGCCGCAGGTTGCACCTGGGGATTAATCTCGGAATTGCTTGGGCCCGATGGTTCATGCCAGGCCACCAGCGGAGGCAATCGGCCAATGAACAGCGTGTTGGCGCGCGGCATTTTGGCAGGTGCGCACTGGTC
>DASXWB010000125.1:0-3257 GCA_036503915.1 Lacipirellulaceae bacterium
CCGTACGACTTCGAGATTTGGGCGAGGCGGTCGACCTGACCAAAGAGCGGCGCACGCTCGCGCGCTATAACGGCACGCCGGCAGTCGTGCTACTGGTGCAGCGTCAATCGGGCATGAATACCGTGGAGGTAATCGACGCCGTGAAAGCCCGGCTCGATGCGGCCCGCGCGCTATTGCCTCCCGATGTCACGATTGAAGTTTTGCAAGATCAATCGCGCTACATCCGGGCAGCGCTCCACGAGATCCAGAAGCATCTCATCTCCGGCAGCATCATGGCCAGCCTGATCGTGCTGGCGTTCATGCGCTCGTGGCGCTCGACGATTATCGCTGCCGTGGCGATTCCGACTTCGATCATCGGCGCCTTTGCCGTGATGAAGGCGATGGATTTCACGATGAACAACGTCACGATGTTGGCGCTGGTGCTCATGGTTGGCGTGGTGATCGACGATGCCATCATCGTGCTGGAAAACGTGTTTCGAGTGATCGAAGAAAAGGGCCTGCCGCCCGTCCGAGCGGCGATCGAAGGCACGCGCGAAATCGGCCTGGCCGTTCTGGCCACCTCGGTATCGCTGGTGATCGTATTTCTGCCCGTGTCGTTTCTCTCGAGCGTGACCGGACGGCTGTTGTATGAGTTCGGCATCACGGCCAGCGTGGCCGTGATGATTTCGATGCTTGTAAGCTTTTCGCTCACGCCGATGATGTGCAGCCGCATGCTGCGCCCGGCCAGTGCGCCGTCACCGTCGGCCGATGCGGCGTCCAAAGCGCCCGCCGCTCCAGCGTCGCGCCGCGGCTTCTACCGCTGGATCGACAGCGGTTACATGTTTTTCCTTCGCCTATCGATGCGGCTGCGCTGGCTGGTGCTGCTCCTGGTGATTGCGGTGATCTATACCAACGTGCCGCTCTACAATCTCGTGAAGCACGATTACATACCGACCGACGTCGACGAATCGGAATTCGAAGCGCGCGTTTACGCGCCGGAAGGCGTGAGCATCGTCTCGATGGAGGAAATGATCAACACCGTGGAACCGCAGGTGCGCGCCGTGCCCGGTGTGACCACGGTGCTCACCACCGTCGGCGGCGGTGGTGGCATCCGCGGCGCCAGCACGGCGAGCATGTACGTTCGCCTTGAAGACGTTGCCAAACGCACGTTCAGTTGGCACCGTTTGTGGGACGCGACGCTGGCCGGCAATCCGCGGCAGGCGCTGGTGGGTAATTTCAACCAACGGGACAAGATGCGCGAGGTCCGCGAGATTATCTCCCAATACCCGGAGCTCCGCGCATCGGTCCGCAACCTCACGTCGTTTCGCCAGGGCGCGCCTGTCGACATTGATTACGTTATCACCGGCCCAGGCCTGGAAGCGTTGGCCGACATCAGCGAGCGCGTACGAGAGAAATTGGTGAATGATCCCGAGCTGGTCGACATCGACACCACGCTGCGACTCGACAAGCCGAACCTGCTGGCGCACATCGATCGCGAACGGGCCGCGGCGCTTGGAGTCGATGTGCAGGAAATCGCTGACACGTTGCGAGTCGCGGTCGGGGGCGACGACCGGGTTTCGCGCTTTTACGACGCACAGGCCGATGATGCGTATGATGTCGAGCTGCGGCTGGTGGGCGTCGATCGGGCCGACACGCGCTCGATTTCGCAGTTGTATGTCCGCGCGATGCAACCGGCACCCACGGGTGCGAATGCGCCACTCGAACTTGCCGCAGTACCGCTGATTTCCGGCCTCGGCTTCGACGGGCGCTCCAGTCCGCTCACACGGATCGACAACGTTGTTACCTTCGAAGAAACCTTCAGCCCGTCGCGCATCGATCGGCTGGACCGGCAGCGGATGGCCGCCATTCGCGCCAACTTGGCGCCCGGATTCGCGCTGGCCGACGGCATTCAAGCCGTGCGCACGACCATTGACGAGCTAGGCCTGCCGCCCGGCTACTCGACGCGCGTCATGGGCCGGGCACGCGAGCTCGAGCGCACTCTGGAAGAGTTCGTATGGATCTGTGCCCTCTCGTTCGTGTGCATGTACATCGTGCTGGCGGCTCAGTATGAGCATCTCATTCATCCGATCACGATCCTATTGTCGCTGCCGATCGCGGTGCCGTTTGGACTGCTCAGCCTGTGGATCGGCGGCGAAACGCTCAATTTGTACTCCGCGCTGGGAATCCTGGTGCTGTTTGGCATGGTGAAGAAGGCGTCGATTCTGCAGATCGACCACATCAATCAGTTGCGTGCGGGCGGCATGCCGCGCGAGCAGGCGATACTGCAAGGCAACCGCGACCGGCTGCGCCCCATTCTCATGACCGCGGTTTCCTTCATTGCGGGCATGATCCCGCTTTTGATCGCCACCGGTCCCGGGGCAGAAGAACGCCGCTCGATCGCGGTGCTGGTCGTCGGCGGCATGGCGTTGTCGCTGCTCTTGACGTTGGTTGCCGTGCCGGTGATCTATTCGATACTCGATGACTTCGGCCAATTATTTCGACGTTCCGTTCAGCGCACGTAGCTGAATTCGAAAGAATTCAGCCAGCTTGCCGCTACTGAATTCTTGCAGATTCCGCTACTCACCCAACGCCCTGGGGAAGGCTGAGAATTGCTTTACGAGAGTGCCACGCTCCAGATCCCAAACGGCGATGGTGCCGTCGAAGCAGCCGGCACTGAGGCGATGAGTCGCTTCGTGCCAGGCAAGCGACAAGATCCATGATGGGTGCGACGCGAGCGATCGAACGGGCGTTCGGTCCGCCAACTTGAATTGGCGCGCGGTCCGGTCCGCCGAGCCGGCGAAAATATTTTCGCCGCCGACAATCACCGCATTGACGTCGTGCTCGAAGCCGCTAATTTCGCCCGATAGCTTGGAGTCTTCCACGTTCCAAACGCGGATACGGCTTCCGCCTGCACTGAATACCGATTTGCTGTCGGGGGCAAAAGCAATTGCTCGCACCGGCGCGCCATGTTCTGAATGCGTCGCCAATAAACTCCCCGAATCGGCATCAAATACTTTCGCGGTCTTATCGCGGCTTGCGGTGGCGATGTACTTTCCGTCGGGGCTGTAGCAGATGTCGGTCACCCAGTCGGCATGGCTGTTGATTTTGAGCCGTTCGGCTCCGGTGGCAACGTCGAACACGCGAACCAGACCATCCGAGCCGGCCGCCGCGAGCTCGCGGCCATCCGGTCGGAATGCGAGGTCGAAAAAAACGTCTTCGTGCGTTGCCAGAACCTTCGGTTCGGCATCGGGCACCGGACCATCTTTCCACGGCAAAAG
>DASXWB010000126.1:0-14118 GCA_036503915.1 Lacipirellulaceae bacterium
ATCGAGCCGCCCGTCAGCGACAACTCATCGAACTTCGCGAGCGACATGAAGTTCTTGCCACTTATCGAAACCGTCTTGCGGAATTGAGGCGATTTGTGGCTGGTGCAATTCCAAGTCGTACGGCCAGACGAGATGCCTTCGTCAGATCCGCAATAAAACTATTGCGATCAATCCAGCAGCAGCGAATGGGGCATGTCGAGCGCTTTGCCCAGAGTCATTCGTGCGCCGATTTGTTTGCAAGCATCGGAAACTGGTGATACCTTGCTTCCAGTAATCCGGAGAGTCAAGAATTAAGCTGGGGAACTAGGATTTGAACCTAGACTAACAGAGTCAGAATCTGTCGTGCTGCCGTTACACTATTCCCCAGTTTGGACGACGCGAATTTGATTTTTCGCCGCGACGGCGAGCATCTTGAATGATTCCGCCGCGCCGATCTCGCGATTGCGCGGCACTGCGCTTACGGTACGGCGCACTGCGCGCGTGGTCAAGCCCGATGGGCTTACGATATGGACTGAACACTGCCGTTGTTTCCCGCGCTACGCGCCGGCAGCGGCCCGCGCCGCCTGGTTGACGATGGAGCAAATACCGACCAAAATGGCAGGTCGCCAATTACTCGTTCCGAGATGGACTTGATCGAAATTGCAAGGCACTGAAGCCTGGGCTGCGCCGCCCGCACTACGTAGGACGACCGTTGCGCGGGGATGGTCTGGTTCGATCGAGGCGGTAAATCAATATGGCGTTCCTCGAGCTTGTCAAAGGCAATTCGCCAGGCCGAAGATTCGATCTCGACGGCGAGCTATCGATTATCGGCCGCAGCGCGGAGTGTGAATTTCCGCTGGACGTGCCGGCCGTCAGCCGCCGTCATGCGGCCATCCTGCAGGACCGCGGGCGGTTCTTCGTCGAAGACTTGCACAGCCGAAACGGCACGTTTCTCAACGATCAGCGCGTGTCGCAGCGCACGGCACTCCGCGACGGAGATCACCTCGTGATCTGCGACCAGGAGTTCCGCTTCTATTCCGGCGAACGGTCGCCGGAGGATGAGCTCGAAGCATCCGGTGTGGCCGAACTGGTCGATGATGAAGATACTACGCAGGCCAATCGGGCCAGCGTGGTCGCCACTTTCGACGTCAGCGGCGGCTCGGCGAGCTGGCGGCTGTCGGCCAAGCCCGAAGTGAAGCTGGCCGCGCTTCTGGAGATCTCCCACAACCTGGCCAAGACACTCTCGGTCCAGGAAATCCTTCCGAAGATTCTGGACAGCCTGTTCAAGATCTTTGTGCAGGCTGACCGTGGATTCGTCGTGATGCGGGCCAAGGCGGATGGGCCGCTGGTGCCCGTCGCCGTGAAGAGCCGCCGCAGCGACGACGATGAGCGGATGCGAATCAGCCGCACGATCGTCGAGGAGGCGATGAAATCGCGCAAGGCGATCCTCTCGCACGACGCGGCGACCGACGAGCGCTTCGGCATGTCGCAGAGCATTGCCGATTACTCGATTCGCTCGATGATCTGCGCGCCGATGATCGGCTCCGACGGGCAGGCGCTTGGCGTGATTCAGATCGATACGCTGAATCAGCGGGCGCGCTTCTCGGACGAAGATTTGGAAGTGCTCGCCGGCGTGGCAAGCCAGGCCGCGGTGTCCATCGACAACGCCAAGATGCACGAGCAGGTGCTGGCCCAGCGCTCGCTACAGCGCGACTTGGAACTTGCCCGGCGGATGCAGCGGACGCTGCTGCCCTCCAAGCCGCCGCAGGTGGACGGCTATTTCTTCTTCGACTATTACCAGGCGGCGCGGCAGGTGGGCGGCGATTACTACGATTACGTCAACCTGCCGGAAGGGCGGTTTGCGATCATCGTGGGCGACGTTGCGGGTAAAGGCGTGCCGGCGGCGCTTTTGATGGCCCGATTGTCGGCCGATGTGCGCTTTGCGCTGGCCACCGAGAGAGATGCCGCCAAGGCAATCCAGCAAATCAACGAGATGTTCGTGATTCGCGACACGCACGATCGCTTCGTAACGATGATTGCGGCCGTGGTGAATCCGCGCACGAACGAGCTCACCGTCGTGAATGCCGGGCACATGGCGCCGCTACTGCGCCGTCATGGGGGGAAAGTCGAGGAAATCGGGGACGAGGCGGCGGGGCTGCCGCTGGGCGTCTTGCCCGGCTATGAGTACTGTTCACACTCGCATATTCTCGAGCCGGGCGACGTCGTGACCATTTTCACCGATGGCTTCAGCGAGGCAATGAACAATCAGCGTGAGCTTTATGGGCTGGACCGGCTCAAAATGCAGCTCAGTTCGCCCGTCGTCGACGTGGTCGATTTCGGCCAGCACATTTTGGAAGACGTCAGCCGCTTCGTCGACGGCTTCAACCAGGTCGACGACATGTGCCTGGTCTGCTTCGGGCGCGAGCAGGAAGGCTCCGAGCGCTCCCACCTGCAAATGACGGGCACTAAAACGGGACCGCCAGGCGAGAGTCCCGCAAGTCCGCTCGAGCCGCAGCTTACGCCCAGTTGACCTCGAGCAGGTTGTCGATCAACTGCACGCCGTCCACTCGCCGGATCGCCTCTTGCGCCATCTGCTTCTCGAAGAACGAGCGGACGCTTCCCTTGAGCACCACTCGGCCGTCGGCGGCTTCGACGCGGACTTGCCGGCGACTGGGAACGTGCGGATTGGCCGTAAGGGCTTCGTGAATGCGCTCGAACAACGGCGTGGAGAGTGTGGCAGTGCTCATGACAAATGGCTCGCGGTCATGACCCAAGGTAATGAGATAATGTGGCTCTTGGAAAAAGTAGCACCGAGTTTTAGTAGCGGCGGCGAGACGGAGAAAAAAACTCCGAGTCGCGCGGGCCATAGTCGGCGGCGACTGCGGGCGGGTGACCCGCGGCGCGAATTGGAACGGCTAGCCAAGCAGGCGGCGCATTTATTCGGTTTTTACGGTCTGTGAGCGGGTGAATCACGGCGAAACGATAGTCGCTTTCACTGCGAGGGCCTGGCCGTCCGGCTTTCGGCAGTCCGGAACACACAGACGGAATACTGCGCGAATTACTGAAGCCAGCGTGGCAATTGGCCGGCGGGCGGCAGATTGACCACCGTAGCCGACGTGATGGCGGCAAGCTGCCGGACCTCGGCCAGGGCGTCGGCCGGCGGTTGGCCATCAAGGTTGAGTACGCCCACGGCTTCACCGCCGGGAGCGGCCCGGCCGACCGCCATCTGGGCGATGTTCACCGCGTGCCGGCCGAAGATCGTTCCGACGGCGCCGATAATGCCGGGCACGTCGCGGTGCCGGAACACCAGGAGGCAGCCATCGAGGTAGGCCTCGAGGCGAAAATCATCGAGCGCCACAAGGCGCGGCATGTGCTGGCCGAAGATCGTGCCGGTCGCCCGGTGCTGGGCCAGATCCGTAGTGACTTCGGCCGACATCGACGAGCGGAACGACCCCATCTCGCTGCGCGACTCCTCTGCGAGCTTGATGCCTCGTTGACGCAACAGGAGCTCGGCGTTCACAAGATTCACCTCTTGATCCAGCGCACCCTGCAATAGGCCGGCGGCAAACACCGCCGTCAGAACCTTTGTCTCTTTGTCGGCGATCTCGCCGCGGTAGAGCAGTCGGCACGATTTTAAGCCGCCGGGCTCCAGGCTTCGCAGCAAGATTCCCAAGCGATAAGCCACGTCCAAGTATCCGCGCAGCGAGGCGAGCGTTTTTGCGTCGAGCGCCGCCACATTTACCGCGTGGCGAATAGCGCCCGTGGTGAGATACGCCACGAGAAGCTCGACCGCTTCCGTGGCCACTTGCGTTTGAGCCTCCTCAGTGCTTGCGCCCAGATGAGGCGTGCAAACGACACCGGGCATGCCAAATAGCGCGCTATCGGTGCACGGTTCGGTGGCGTACACATCGAGCGCCACGCCGGCGAGACGGCCGGACTTGAGCGCGGACGCAAGGGCCGCCTCGTCGTAGATGCCGCCGCGCGCGGCGTTAATTAGCCGCACGCCGGGCTTCATCTTCTCGATCTCGGCGGCGCCGATGAGGCCGCGCGTTTCATCCGTAAGCGGCGTGTGAACGGTAAGATAATCGACTCGCGGCAAGAGAGCGTCTACCGATTCAACCGGCTCAATGCCCAGCTCCTGCGCCTTATCGCGCGACAGGAAAGGATCATAACCGAGCACTTTCATTTCCAGCGCGCGGGCCCGCTTGGCCACCGCGACGCCGATGCGTCCCAGGCCGACGATGCCGAGCGTCTTGCCGGCGACCTGCGTGCCCATGTACTTGTTGCGCTCCCACTTTCCGCCCATGAGGCTCTGGTAAGCCGGCGCGATATTGCGCGACAGGGCGAGCATCAGCGCAATTGTGTGCTCGGCGGTGCTCAGCGTATTGCCGCCGGGGGTGTTCATGACGACGATGCCCCAGCGCGTGGCGGCGTCCTTGTCGATATTGTCGGTGCCCACGCCGGCGCGGACGATCGCCTTAAGCCGGCGGTTGCCTTCGAGCGCATCGGCCGTGATTTGAACGCCGCTGCGGCAAATTGCGCCGTCGAACTCGGCCAGCGCATTGCGAAGCGCAGGGCCTTTAAGCCCCGTGCGCAGTTCGTGCTCGATGCTCGGCGCGGCCGCCAGCATGTCGAGGCCTTCCTTGGCGAGCGTGTCGAGGACGATGACGCGGGGCATGGTGTGTGAGACGCGTGAGTAGGTGAGTAAGTGAGTAGGTGAGTAAGTTTCAAAAAATCGAGTACCTACTCACGTACTCACGTACTCACCTACTCACTTACTCACCTGTATTGTTGGCGAAACTCCAGCATGAAATCGCGCAGCTTCTCGACGCCAGCCACCGGCATCGCGTTGTAAATCGACGCCCGGATGCCGCCGACTGAGCGGTGGCCCTTCAAATCGGTCATGCCGCGATCTTCGGCGCCCGCGAGAAACTTGGCGGTCAACTCCTCGCTCGGCAATCGAAAGGAAACATTCATCATCGAGCGGAATTTCGGCTGCGCATGACCCACGTAAAACCCGCCCGCCTCGTCGATCACATCGTACAGCAGCTTGGCTTTGCGGCGGTTGATTGCTTCCATGGCGGCGATGCCGCCGATGTCCGTGATCAACCACTTTGTCACCAGCATCAGCACGTAAATCGGAAAGGTCGGCGCTGTGTTCCACAACGACTGCGCCTCGGCGTGGATTTGAAAGTTGAGATAGCCGGGCAGCTTATCGCTGCTGCGCGCGAGCAAATCTTTGCGAATGATGACAATTGTGAGTCCGGCTGGTCCGGCGTTCTTCTGGGCACATGCGTAATACAGTCCGTACTTGCGCACGTCGACGGGCCGGCTGAGAAAATCGCTCGATGCATCGCACACCAAGGGCACATTGTCGGCAGCCGGCTCGGCGGCAAACTGCACGCCTTGAATCGTTTCATTCGACGCGTAGTAAAGATAGGCAGCCTTCGGATCGAGTTGCAATTCGGACCCAGCCGGCAAGCGGTCGTAGTTCGTCGACTTGCCGTCCCAGGCGATGCGCGTCTCGCCGAACTTTACCGCCTCCTGAGCGGCATACTTGCTCCACGAGCCGGTCACGAGGTAATCGCACGAGCGTCGAGCTTCGCCCATGAGATTCATGGGGATCATCGAGAACTGTAACCGGGCGCCGCCCTGCAGCATCAGCACCGCGTAATTATCGGGAATGGCCAGCAACTGGCGCAGGTTTGTTTCCGCCTGGCCGATGATGTTTTCGAACGTGCTGCTGCGATGGCTGATTTCGAGAATCGACGCGCCGACGCCGGGCAGCGCCAAGAGGTCACGCTGCACTTCGGCGAGGACCGGCTCAGGCAGCACGGCAGGGCCGGCGGAAAAATTGTAAACACGCTGGATCATGGGGAACGATTTCTGTGCAATCACCGCATGGGGCGGGGAAACTTCGGGTTAAAATTCAGTCCGGCCTGACAGCTTTAGCGCTGGCAGGGCCGTCTATTTTAATGGTGATCGCGCGGCTTGGCGATGCCGGTGAAGGATGCGAAAAGTGGCTGTTTCACTCTCGGCCTAACGGCTCGTGCCGCTTCCGTTAGCGACACCATCGCAGGCAGCCGGTTCACTGAATCAATTGACAGCTTCGCCGCTGTGGCGGCGTCTCTGTCGCCGAATTTGCATTGGCACCGCCGTAGCGGCGCATAAGTCGGCGTCACAGACGCCTTCCACTATGCGGATCGCGACTGTCGCGCGGCCAGCGCTGGGGATATGATTGTGGTGGTCTAAATCCCCAGCGTACAGGATGCCGCTATGACTGCTGCAAAGCTGAAACACGACCCCTTTGCCGCGCGGGAGATGTTTGACACCGGCAACGGCAAGGCGGGCATTTATCGCCTCTCGAAATTGGAAGATGCCGGGCTGGGCAACATGGCCGCCCTGCCCTATTCGATACGCGTTCTGCTCGAATCGCTATTGCGCAATTGCGACGGCTACCAAGTCACCGAAGCCGATGTGAAGGCGCTCGCCAGCTGGAACGCGGCCGCGCCGGCTCAAGTGGAAATCCCGTTCAAGCCGGCGCGCGTCGTGCTGCAGGATTTCACAGGCGTGCCGTGCGTTGTCGACCTGGCGGCGATGCGCGCAGCCATGAAGCGGCTCGGCGGCGATCCGAAAAAGATCAACCCGCTCGTACCGGTCGACCTTGTGATTGATCACTCAGTGCAAGTCGACTACTTCAATCGCGCCGACGCGCTCGAGCTGAACATCGACATGGAGTTCTCGCGCAATCGCGAGCGGTACGAGTTCTTGCGCTGGGGCCAGAAGGCATTCAACAACTTTCGGGTGGTGCCGCCGGGCACGGGCATCGTGCACCAGGTAAATCTCGAATATCTGGCGAAGGTTGTGTTCCTCGGCAACGATCGCGTCGGGCCGGTAGCGTTTCCCGACTCGCTCGTGGGCACTGACAGTCACACGACGATGATCGACGGGCTGGGCGTCGTGGGCTGGGGCGTCGGCGGGATCGAGGCTGAGGGCGTGATGCTCGGCCAGGCGATTTATATGCTGCTGCCCGAGGTGGTCGGAATGGAGCTTACAGGGCAGCTACCGCCGGTCGCGACTGCCACGGATTTAGTGCTGACCGTGACCGAAATTCTGCGGCGGGCCAAAGTCGTCGGCAAATTCGTGGAATTTTTCGGCCCGGGCGTTTCCACGATGGCAGTGGCCGACCGCGCCACCATCGGCAACATGTCGCCCGAGTACGGCGCAACAATGGGTTTCTTTCCCGTCGACGAGCAGTCGCTGCGCTATTTGCGCCAAACCGGGCGCACGCGGGAAGAAGTCGAGCTTGTCGAGCGCTACACCAAAGAGCAGGGGCTATTCCGCACCGACAGCGCACCGATCCCGACATTTTCGCAAGTGATCCGGCTCGACTTGTCGACGGTTGAGCCGAGCCTCGCGGGGCCGAAGCGGCCGCAGGACCGCGTGGCGCTTTCGAATATGAAGCCGGCCTGGCGTCAGGCGCTCGCGAGCGTTTATGGAAAGCGGCCGCAAACGAATTGCTCGCCCGAAGGGCGCTGGGAGGGCGAAGGTGGACACAAGATCGAGCCGCGCTCGGCGGCTCATCCCACGCCTGCGGCACGCTCGATGGATCCCGGCTTCAGCGGCGTGCCCATCGAGTCGGAAGGCAAACACTTCCCCCTCAAGCATGGCGACGTGGTGATCGCCGCCATCACCAGCTGCACCAACACGAGCAATCCCAGCGTGATGGTGGCCGCCGGCTTATTGGCGAAGAAAGCCGTGGAGAAAGGTCTCAAGGTGCCGCCGCATGTAAAGACCAGCCTGGCACCCGGCTCGCGCGTGGTTACGGACTACTTCCAGAAGGCCGATTTGGAGCGCTACTTGGAGCAAGTCGGTTTCTACACGGTCGGCTATGGCTGCACGACGTGCATCGGCAATAGCGGCCCGCTTCCCGAGCCGATTTCGCAGGCTGTGAAGCAAAACGATCTGGTGGTGGCCGGCGTGCTTTCGGGCAATCGCAATTTCGAGGGGCGAATCAACCCCGACGTGAAAGCCAACTATCTGGCCAGCCCGCCGCTGGTGGTCGCCTACGCGCTGGCCGGCACGACGGATATCGATTTTGAAAAAGAGCCGTTGGGCGCAGGCGCGCAGGGCGCGCCAGTTTACTTGCGCGATATTTGGCCGACGCACGACGAAGTGCAATCGGTCGTCGAGCGCTGCGTGCTGCCCGAGATGTTCACAGAGCAGTATCGCGACATCTGGCACAAGAATCCGAAGTGGAACGCCATGCGCACAAGCGAGGGCGAGCTCTACGAGTGGAACCCGGGCAGCACGTATATCCAGGAGCCGCCGTTTTTGGTCGATATCGCGCCGCAGCCCGGCCCCATCCAGCCGATTCGCGGCGCGCGGTGCCTGGCCGCGCTGGGCGACTCGGTCACGACCGACCACATTTCCCCGGCCGGTTCCATCGCCAAAGACGGTCCGGCGGGAAAGTTCCTCATGTCGCTGGGGGTCGAGCCGCGCGACTTCAACAGCTACGGCGCGCGGCGGGGCAACGACCGCATGATGACACGCGGCACATTCGCCAACATTCGCATCCGCAACCTGCTCGCGCCCGGCACCGAAGGCGGCGTTACGCGGCATTTGCCCGATGGCGAGGTGATGCCGATTTTCGACGCGGCGATGAAGTACAAGTCGGAGGGCGTGCCGCTAGTGGTCTTGGCCGGGGCCGAGTATGGCAGCGGGTCCAGCCGCGATTGGGCGGCCAAGGGCCCGTTCTTGCAGGGCGTGCGCGCGGTGCTCGCGGCGAGCTTCGAGCGCATCCACCGCAGCAACCTGGTGGGCATGGGCGTGCTGCCACTGGAGTTTGCAGCGGGCGCGACATGGCAATCGCTGAGCCTCACCGGCGAAGAGCTGTTCGACTTTCCAGATCTTGGCGACAGCCTGCGGCCGCGGCAGAAGCTGCGCGTGGTGGCCACCGGTGCCCGCGGCGAGCGCAACGAATTCGAAGCCACCGTGCGAATCGACACGCCGGTCGAGCTCAACTACTACCGCAACGGCGGCATCCTCCAGACGGTGCTGCGGAAGCTCTTGCGCGGGTAGAGAAATAAGTGGGCCGTACGCAGAAGAACGTCGCCAAGATACCATGGAATCATAAGGCGAATCTTACATGATTACCCGTTACTCGGACGTGATCACATCGGACGCGCAGATTCTGGGCGGCGCGCCGGTTTTTGCTGGCACCCGAGTGCCGGTTGAATCGCTAGTGGCGCACCTGAAAGCCGGGGACACAGTCGATACGTTTCTTGACGACTTCCCGTCCGTTTCCCGTGAACAGGTTGAGGCCTTCTTGGACCTAACCGCGAAGATGATCTTGGAGGACGGCGGGAATGCACATTCTTCTTGATGAATGTGTGCCGCGACGCCTGAAGGCTCATTTTCCAGTTGAGTTTGTCGTCAATACCGTCCAAGAAAAGGGATGGAGCGGCAAGCGAAATGGTGAACTTATGGGCTTAGCCCAAGTTGAATTTGACGCATTTGTCACGATGGATCGCAGCATCGAGTATCAGCAGAATCTCGCAGGGTTCAATTTGGCAGTGATTCTGATGCGTGCAACCAGCAATCGACTTGCCGACCTGCTGCCACTCATGCCTAGCGTAATTACCGCGCTGCAATCCCAATTGCCTGGGAGTGTACAACACGTGTCGACTCAATAATTGGAAATATTGAACAAGATCCTTTCGATAACCTTGGACTCAGAATGCTTCACGCTCAGATCGTTCAAATTATCCTGGTCGCAATTGGACTGCTGTTCGCACGGGGACTATATGGCCGCGAGTTCTACATTGCTTCGTGGAACGTCGAGAACCTGTTCGACCTCGAGGACGATCCGAACGTCGAGCTGGACGAGGAATTCACTCCAACCGCGCCCAAGCGCTGGACGGCCGAGCGGCTTGAGCGGAAGCTCAATAACCTCGCGTCCATCATCAAAAAAATGAACAACGGGCGCGGGCCGGATGTCCTCGGGTTGTGCGAGGTCGAAAACCGGAACGTGGTCGAAATGCTCATCGCGAAGCTAGCGCCGCTGGGCCGCAAGTACGAAATCGTGCATCAAGATTCGCCCAGCGACCGGGGAATCGATTGCGCGCTCGTCTACGACGCGAACTTCTTTGGCCTCGCCGATTCACGTTTTCATTTCGTCGATGCCGACAAGACGCGCGACATTGTCGAGGCCAAGCTTCGGCACGATGGCGCGGATCTGTTCCTGTTTGTGAATCATTGGCCCTCGCGAAACAACGACCAGTCGCAGCGAATCAAGGCGGCCGGCGTTGCGCGGAACCGCGTTGACGAGATTCTCACCGCCGACGCCAACGCCGACATCGTGCTCGTGGGCGACTTCAACAACGAACCCGACAACGTTTCAATCAAAGACCATTTGCGCGCGGCCGCAAGCGACTTCGACCTGCCACCCGGTTCGCTATTCAACACCACGGCGATCATTCGCCAGGCAAACAAAGGCACTTTTGTCTGGGACGACGAGTGGGAACTCATTGACCACGTCATCATTTCCCCCGGCCTGCTCGACGACTCCGCCTTTCGCTGGGTGCGCGGCAGCTCGCAGCGCGTGGAATTCCCCGAGCTTTTCTTTCACTCGCGGCGTCCGGGCGCCATCGCACGGCCATCCCGCAGCTATACGGACGACAACTTCCACCGTGACGGCTATTCCGACCATTTGCCCGTGGCGTGCGTGCTCGAGAAGTGAATTATTTCGCTGCCCGCCTATGGGGCTTTCCACGAACGCCGAAGCGACAGACGGAAGCTAGTGTCAGGTATAATTCGGCTTGGTGCGCGAAAAAGAGAAAATAATTCGTAATTCGGTTCGCTCAGCGATGGCCGCGTCGATACAATGACTCTTGCAGGGTCGAACGCCGGCGATGGCCGGCGTTCATTCACCGCGTGGCGGGGCGGCGCCGTTGGGGACTGGGCAGGTCCAAGCATGGCTCCGTGTTTCAATTTGCTATCTCGCGCCCGGGCAGGGCGCTGTGGAAGTCGTGGAGATATTGAGCGGCGGACACGAGATTTGCTTTCGTGTCCGTCGCCGGTGAAGCGTTGAATCGCTTCCGAACTACCACTACGCTCCCTCTTGCACGTGATTTAAGGACTGCTCCGGAGAAAGAGTTGGCTGCGCTTCTGCTTGGAGCGCAGGTAATCGCGAATTCGTTGCTTGCCGGGCTGTGGGTCAGCATTCAGCTCTGAATATCCTCTTTGATTTATTGGAGGTTTCCATTGATGCGACTCAATCGCGTTATTACTTGCTCGTTTGTGTTAGCGCTTTCAGCAGGGGCCAGCTCCATCGCGCTCGCAGTTCCTTATGCATCGGGTGTGCGGAACTCGATGGACAGCACCTGGGAATTTGTGCTGAACGAAGCAGCCGATTCGGTGACGGTGCTCCGCGACGGCGGCAATGCGGTAAATCTGGGTGCAATTGGCCCGGGTCGGCACACGTTCGACTTGATGAACTTCAGTACCTTTGAAATTCGGGTGGAGAAAAGCGCCCCAGTCGGCTGGACGAGCATTAATGGTCCCTCGAATCCGTTCGCGAATTTCACCGCTCCAACCGGTTTGGCGATCAACAACGATCCTTCGTCACCCTACTTCGGCGCGGTGTACATTGGCAACTCGAGCGCGACTGCGACTAATTTAGGACGTCCCCAGGTCCACGGCATTTACCCTCTCACGGCCGACATCAGGGGCGTCAACCTGAGTAACTTCATGGAGGTCACTGACGCGAACGATACATCCCAAGCCAAAGTGCCGGGCGGATGGGCGTTTGGCGCCGCGTTCGCTTCACCTTGGCGGATGACGCTAGACGACTCGAACAACCTGATTGTCAGCGACTCGTCCAATGAGGAAGGCGGCATCAAGTATGCCTCGCCCGATTTGACGATGGGGGGGCTCGTTTTGGGACGGGGCTACGACCTCGACGGCAATCCGATCGGCTCCGGCCAGGAGACGGGTCCGGTCGGCGGCGTTTTCAGCCAGGAAATGGACGAGTTTGGTCGCATTCCGCTTCATGGGTCGATGGGGTCGAAACCCTATGTCACCGGCTCGGTAGGCACAGATCTGACGGTGTGGGCATTGGATGAGGACCTCGATCCAGACCTGGCTGTACCTGGCAACGACTATCAGAGTATATGGCGGTGGGATGTCGGCAGCGCCACCGACTTCGACGCCATGGCGCCCGAACTGGTCATCGCCGCCCGCGACATCGGCCATGGCTATCTAGCTATTAACAACGTACGGGCGAGCGCTCACTACGATGAGCAAAGCGACAACTGGTACATCACCCAGTATCGCTTCAACGGTACCGGACAATCGGGCCTGGTCGTAATCGACGCCGATGGAGATGGACCGAACCTTCTCGACCCGTTTAACCCGAACGTCCTCTGGGCGTCCAATGATTTCACCATCGAAAACAACGTCGATGGCTTTGATAATGCATGCTGCCCCGGCAATGATGATGTCTTACGCCTAACCGGAGATGTGACGGTGTCGCCCGATGGGACGAAGCTGTTCCTCCATCGCGTCGGCGACTTTGGCGATAATCCCGCACTCTTGAACAATGGCGTGGTTCTCATCATTCCGCTCGATGAGGAAGGCTTGCCGGAGATCGAAGTCGCCGGCGGCAAGCTGGCAAACGTCGAGCAGATAATCATCTCGGGCAACAATGGCAGCCATGTGTCGGGGACAGCAGTCGAATTCGATGCTGCTGGTAACCTTTACGTCACCAATAGTGCCACCGCCGACGGCGGGCAATTAATGCAGGTCTTCAGCCCCGGCGGCGGCTGGACGGCCATTACCAACAGCAATGGCACGTTCAGCCTGATTCCCATGGCGCCTCCCGCGGGCACAGCGGGCGATTACAACAACAACGGAATCGTCGACGCGGCCGACTACGTCGTCTGGCGAAAACTCCTCGGCACGAATACGCAGCTGGAGAATGAGGGCGAGGGCGTTACCCCTGGGATGGTCACCGACGAAGATTATAGCACGTGGCGAACCAACTTTGGATTGGTGACGCCCCCCGGCGCCGGTAGCTTCGCCGCAGTGCCTGAACCGGGTACTGTCGTGATAGCGCTGTCGGCTGTTTTGGGCGCTTTCGTCCGTCGACGGCAAAGTTAGTTTGCTAAACAGTAAGCGATCGACATCAACGATTCGAAGATTGGAGTAGTTGTGATGCGACACAATCGTTTCTTTCTATTTTTGTCTCTGCTGGTGCTGATGGCCGGCCTGAGCCGGCTGGCGTTTGCCGTGCCGTACGCCTCGGGTGTACGGAACACCGTTGACACGACCTGGGAATTCGTGCTCAACGAGCCGGCCGATTCGGTGACCGTCCTCCGCGACGGCGCCAATCCATTCAATATCGCCACGCCCATGGCGGGCCGGTACATGTTCGACATGGCCGGATTCACCACGTTTTCGATTGAAGTGTCGAAGAGTACTGCCGAGGGCTGGACATCGATTACCGACCCGAGCAACATGTTCGACGACTTTACGCTGCCGACGGGTTTAGGAGTGGTGAAGGATGCATCCGATCTAGCTTATTTTGGTGCTGTGTATGTCGCGAACGCGCAGCCTGTGGCGACCAAGTCCGGTCGGACCATGGGTGACGGAATTTACGCGCTCACGGCGGACATGAAGGGCGTCAGCCTGCCCACGTTTGCTTCGGTCACCGATCCTAACGACACGACCCAGGCAAAGGCGCCTGGTTTCGTAGCCGTCGGCAGTAGTGCATCGCCGTGGCGTCTTAGCTTCGATGACAGCGGCAATCTGCTCATTGCCGACTGGTCCGATGGCAACGGTGGCGTCAAGTGGGCATCGCGCGATTTGACCATGGGCGGGCTCGTGTTGGGTGGTGTCGACGCGGGCGGTAATCCGGTACCAGAAAGCGGGACTGCTGATCCGGGTACCGGCCCCGACGGCGGCGTCTACAGCCAGGAGAGCGACGAGTTCGGCCGCATCCCGCTGCATGGGTCCATTGGCGCCAAGGTTTACTCGACGGGCACGGTGGGAGAGGACCTCACGTTGTGGGTCATGGACGAAGACCTCGACAAGGACCTTGCCGTGCCCAACAACGACACCAACAGTATCTGGCGGCAT
>DASXWB010000127.1:0-2916 GCA_036503915.1 Lacipirellulaceae bacterium
TTTGTGTGACGTGCGTGATGCGCTGCTCGCCGGCATAGCCGGGCCAGAACGGATCGTTCGCCAGCACGTGAAGCGAATAGGGCTGCGGCTCATCGGGATAAAACTGCACGTAGTCGCCTTGCGCGAGCGCTGCCACGAATACTGCGACATTTGCCTCCAGCTCGCCGTCGACCGTGTATGTAAAGGTATCGGAGCCGGTATAGTCGGCTCCTGGCGTATACAGAAGCGCCTTGCCGTCGCTGCGAATCGTGACCGTGCCGCCTGCCGATGTCGGCCCGACCGCCGTAATCAGCCGCGCTCCCGCGTATCCGTTCCCCAGAAAATCATTGCCCAGCACGGCGAGCACTGCGCCTGGCGTATCCTGATACACGCCCGTGTTGATGTAGTCGTCGCGCACCGGCCGCGTGACACTCACCGTCACGCGAGCCTCGTGCACGCCGTCCGCCGTATAGGTGAAACTGTCGCTCCCGATGAAACCGGCAGCCGGCGTGTAGAGAATTCCCTGACCGCCGGGCGCGATGCTCACCGTGCCGCCCTTTTCCGACTGAGTGACCGAGGTGACCTGGTCAATCACGTCGTGAATCTGATTTGCCAAGTCGCGATACGTGTCGTTCTGCAGCACGTCGAAAAAGAAACCGGTGCTGTTGGAGTCCACCGAGAACCCGTCATCTTGAACTGGCCGGTACAGATACACGTCCACGTCGGCTTCGTAGGCGCCGTCAATCACATACCGGAATGAATCAACCGCCGAGCCGTAAAAATCGAATTCGCCGAAATCGGCCGGCTGCGTGTAAACGAGCGACTTGCCGTCACTCGAAATCTCGATCGTCGCGCCCAGGCGGCTTTGTGTGACGTGCGTGATGCGCTGCTCGCCGGCATAGCCGGGCCAGAACGGATCGTTCGCCAGCACATTGAGCGTGGCCGGCGGATCGTGCTTCACGAATTCATAGCGGTCGCTCTTGAGCGTTTCAGGAATCCGGATTGTGACCTGCGCCGGGTAGAGTTCATCCACGACGTACAGGAACGTCTCTTCGACATACGGGTCCTCGGGCGGCGTGTAGAAGATCGACTTGCCATCATCGGCGAGTTCGACGGTGCCGCCGGCGCTGCCGACGCTAACCGCCGTGATCCGCCGGGCGCCGCTGTAGCCGGGCCAGAACGGATCATTCGCCAGCACATCGAGCTGGTGCTCCGCGCCGTCAGGCGGAATGTTGTAGTTATCAAAAGCCAAAGGCGACACGACGCTCACGCTCACCCGCGCGGTGAGGGTGCCGTCGACGGCGTAGACGAATGTTTCCGTGCCGAAGAAATCAGCCGGTGGTGTATACTGAACGCTTCGCCCATCGGCGGCGATCGCAATCCGGCCGCCTTCGCTGCCGAAGCTCACGGAGGTGATCAGCTGCGGGCCCTGGTACTCGCTGCCGAACGTGTCGTTCGCCAGCACGTTGAGCTGCGTTTGCGGGCCGTTCTCTTGCAGGCTGAATGCATCGTCAGCCAGCACGGCCTCGCCATTGAGCACGCAGCGGGCTTCCAGCAGCTCCAGCCGCAACTGCCGCCGGCCTTGCCTCGATTTCCGCCTGCGAAAAGAGATCATCTCGTTCCTCCCCGCCCGCCACAGATTGCGGGACGCCGCGCGCCCTGCATTGTACCGCGAAAATCGCGCCTTCTACCCCTGGTGTGGGCCGATTTTCTGGCGGTGTGTCACGCACCTATCCCCCCGAAGAGACCCGCTTATAGTGAATTTGCCCAAAAAAAGGCCATTTTCGCGAGACCCTGAACAACAGCGGTTTGCGCAATCAGTTCGCCCCAAATCGCTCCGGCCCACACCAATAGCCCTTCTATTGTGATTAACGGACGAGCATTTCGGATTCTTTTTAGATGAAGCGGGGGGTACGCCGCCCCGGCCGTTTCCTCCAGATTTGACGCGAATTACGATCCCACTCGAGCCGCCGCCCGTCCGGCAGGTGCGGGAAGCTACAAATTCGAGGCCGCTCTGTAAACGCCGCTCCACATCGCCCGGAGCATGGACCATCGATGCCGGTATAGCGCGCAGAGTGGCGCGGCAGCACGGGTAGGGACCCGCAACGCTATGGAACGAAAACGAAGCTGCCCGTCAGCGGCCGCCAAGGTTGCGATCGTGCGGACGCGATCGCGATTTCGATCCATCCGTGAAGGTCGGCGCAGGCAACGGCTTGGGATTTTCCGGCGGCGTGATCTTATTGCCGGAGTCTCCGCTGCAGCCCGGCTGCACGACGATTAAGGCCGCCACCAGCATCCACGCGCAGAGAAACGCTCGGCTGAAAACGCTTACGCGAAGCTTAAGCATCCAATTGCCTCCGGCCACCAGAACCCTAGAACTGGCTGATGTCTTGCGTCTCGCCGCCTTGAATTGTTGAAAGTGCGTCCAGGACCTGCCATGTCACTTCTTTCGGAATACTATGCACCGAACCGTCGGCGTAGACGAATTGCACGATGTTCCCCTGGTGCAGACTGCCAAAATACGACCAATGAGCCTGATACCGTGCGCCCTCATTGGGGAAGCCGTCCTCCTGCGACGAGTCGAGGCCGAACACGGTTGGCAAGTTCGCCGTGCCAATCCAAGCGTGGCCCAGGGCAAATTCACCATGGCCCGATCCGTCCTCCTTCTGAATACCCTGACCGACCATTCCCGGCGCTTCGCCGAACATCAGTTGCTTCGATGTTCCGTCTACTATATGGGCGGGCGATATCTTCGAACGTGTCGTATAAATGCCGACCCAGGCCTTGTCTAATTGGACCTGCTGATTCGGTCCGACGGTCGCATACCAACCGGATCCAACTTTGCCGAAGACTCCCGCTACGCCCATGTAGTGCGTCAGCCCCAGACCGACGTCCTCATCCCACAGGGCCGCGTGAATGGTAAACGTTGTCGGAGAC
>DASXWB010000128.1:0-4209 GCA_036503915.1 Lacipirellulaceae bacterium
AGAGCACTGTCGGCACGCGCTGCCACAGTTTCTGCGTCCCGAGCAGCTCCGCCTGGTTTTCGCCAAGAGCGCCTTCCAGCTGCAGGTAGCGGAAGAACATTTTCAGTGAGACGACGTGGCGGCTGATCGATGCGGGCGCGAGGTCCTGTGCCGTGAGCCAGGCCGGGTAATCGGCCAGTTCCGAAATGCTGAGCCCTTCCACTCGCCGGCCGCGAAGCCAATCGAAGAACCGCCGCAGATCGCGCTCGTAGGCCAGGACGCTGTTCTCGGCGAGGTGGCACTCGCTGCGCAGGTAGCGCACGAAGGCTTCGCGCCAGCGGGCGGCGTTCTCGGCCGCCGCCATTCGCCGCGGCTGGATTTGTTTGCGATTCTGGGCCATGAGCTGTCGCCGGGTGCGGTTCCCCCGCCTTACTCGTGTATCGACACGGCGAAGATGTGCCGTTCGACTGCACTGGGCAGGTGCCGCTAGAGTTGATTATGCTATCGCCCCGCCGGCCGGTTGTGCCGGTTGGGAAAGGCTGCTTGGCGAAGACCCATGCAAAAAGTCGTCATCGACGAGCCGTACAAGTTCGTGCCGCCGGCATACTCCGAGTGGTGGCCAACGCTGCTGCGCCCCTATTTGCGCCGCTATTTGCGCAAGGCGTACGGTGTGCATTCGGTCGAGTGCCGGCACGTCGAGCGGCTCCGCGCATCGCTTGCGGCCGGGCACAGCATCATGCTCGCGCCAAATCACTCGCGCATGGCCGACCCGATGGTGCTGGGCATCCTGGCCTGGGAGGCTGACTGTCATTTGTTCGCGATGGCCAGCTGGCATGCGTTCAAGCAAACGCCGCTGCAGACCTTCATGATCCGCCGGATGGGCGCGTTCAGCGTGTTCCGCGAAGGGAACGACCGCCGCGCCATCGACACCGCGATCGACATCCTGGTGAGTCGCCGCCGGCCGCTCATCATGTTCCCTGAGGGTGCGATCACGCGGCACAACGACCTCATTGAAGAGATGATGGAAGGCCCGTCATTCATCGCGCGCCAGGCGGCCAAGCGATTGAAGAAGCAAGGGCTTGCGGGCGAGGTCGTGATCCACCCCGTGGCGATTCGCTATGCATTCCAGGGCGATCTCGCAGCGACGCTCGAGCCCGTGCTTGAAGAGCTCGAGCAGCGCTTCACGTGGCAGCCGCAAAAGGATTTATCGATCGTGGACCGGATCGACAAGATCGGCCACGCATTGCTCGCGCTCAAGGAAGTCGAGTATCTCGGCCAGCCGCGCAGCGGCAATCCTTTCGAGCGGGCGGAAAACCTGGTTCAACAAATACTCGCGACACAGGAAGCCCGTTGGAAAATCAATGATTCTTCCGGCGGCGTGATCGCGCGCGTGAAGCGGCTGCGGACGGCGATCCTGGCCGACATGATCGCCGGCAAGGTGACGCCGGAGGATCGCGCGAGCCGATGGCGCGATTTGGCGGCCTGCTACTACGCCCAGCAGATGTCGCACTATCCGCGCGACTACATCTTGCGCGAAAAGAATTTGCCGGAGCGCGTGGTGGAAACCGTGGAGCGATTCGAAGAGGATTTCACGGACCACATGCGCATGCACGAGCCATTTCATTGCGTCATCGAGGTGGGCGAGGCGATCCCCGTCGGGACGCAGCGCGAACGCGACGGGGCTTCCGATCCGGTGATGGCCGAAGTTCGCCGCCAGCTCCAAACGATGATCAACGCGCTGGCCGCGGAGCGCATGCCGGCGTAGGTGGCTGGTTCTGGACGCGTGGCATGCCTTCGCCGCGCCGTCGGGCAGGCAGGTACGAAGGTTGGCGACATGCTCACCCGCCTACGGCATGAGAGCATGCCACCAATCGCCAAGCCTAGCGGCTTTCGCCCCGCACAATCGCAAGCTAGAATTGCGCAAACCGTCATGCAAGGAGTACCGAGTACTTCGTACTAGGTACGGAGTACTGAATACATACGACACAATACAGGGCGCAGTACGTCACACGGAGTACGCCATGCCGGCAAACAAAAAAGCGGTCGCGCAAAGACAGTTCGACGACATAGCGGCAACCCAAACGAATGGGGGCAACGGTGCAAGATCTCGTGAAGAGACAATCCGCATGATTCCGCTCGCCGAGCTCTGCGAAGGCCAGGAGGCCGATTTTTTCGCCCTCTTGTCGGACAAACAGGAGCTGAAAACCCGCGACGGGAAGCCGTATTACCGAGTGACGTTCCGCGATGCGCGGCGCGAGGTCGGGTTCCCGATCTGGTCCGATTCGTCGCTGGCCGAGGTGTGCCGCTCGCAGTGGACGTGCGGGCAGTTTTACAAGATGCGGGCCGTCTTGCGGCAATCGAATTACGGCCTGCAGCTGGAGATCAAGAAGATCCGCCAGGTGGAGAACGGCGACGAGAAGGACGGCTTTGATCCGCTGATGTGCCAGCCCGTCTCGCGGTTCGATCCCGTAGAGATGTTCGCCGAGATGATGAACATCGTCGAATCGCGGATCGCCGACAAGGCGCTGCGGAAACTTGTGAGCGACATCCTCGAGCAGAATCGCGAGCAACTCTTACAGTTGCCTGCGGCAAAGAAGAACCACCACGCGTGCGTCAGCGGGTATCTCGAGCACGTGCTCAACGTCGTGCGCACGTGCTGCCACTTGGCCGACAAATACGGCGAGCTGTATGACAATCTCGATCCGCCGCTGAACAAGGACGTAATCATCGCCGGAGCCGTGCTACACGACATCGGCAAGCTGCGCGAGCTGGCAGTTGGGCCGTCAGGGGCCGATTATACGGCCGAAGGCTGTCTCATTGGCCACGTGCTGCAAGGCCGCGACATTGTGCGTGAGGCGGCGATAGGCCGAAAAATCGATCCCGAGACGCTGCTGCGCCTGGAGCACGTGATCGTCTCGCACCAGCGGCTACCTGAGTGGGGCGCCCCCAAACCGCCGATGACGCCCGAAGCGCTCATCGTCCACTACGCCGACGATCTCGACGCGAAGCTGTACATGATGGTTTGCGCGCTGAAGGAAGACGAGAGCGAAGGCTTTCTTACATCGAAGCGCAATAACCTCTATCAGCACATCTTCCGCGGGGGAAAGTAGTAGGCACACTCCGTGTGCCGTGACAGCGCCAAAGACAAGTATCAAATCAGTTTCGGACTATTCGTAGTTCTGCTACGGCACACGGAGTGTGCCTGCTACGTTGGCCTGCACGACGCGCGGGTGGCCGGCCAGATCGCGCATCGTGGGTCCAAGTTCAAATTGCGACGTGCCGCGAATGATCTGCTCGACATCGGCGGCGATCATCGGGCTGACTTCCATGATGAGCGCGCCGCCCGGCTTTAGCCGCTGCGCGGCCTGCTCCACAAGTGGCTTAATGACGTCGGTGCCGCCTTCGCCAGCATGCAGCGCGACGTGCGGCTCATGCTCGCGCACGTCGGCGGCAAGGTTTGCCATTTCGGCCGTCGAGACATACGGCGGATTGCTCACGATGTAATCGAAATGAGCATCGACGGGCAGACTGGCGAACAAATCGCTTTCGATAAACGTGATACGCTCCGCGACGCCGTGGCGCTCGGCATTTCGCTTGGCCACGGCCAATGCGGCCGGAGTGATGTCGATGGCCGTTACGCGAGAATTCAAGATGTACTTGGCCGCGCACACGGCGAGGATGCCGCTTCCCGTGCCGACGTCGGCGATTGCGAGCGGGACTGGGGGTTGAGGACTAGCGGCTGGGGAACTCGATGCGTTTTCTCCGCTAGCCTCCAGTCCCCAGTCCCCAGTCCCTCGTTTCTTCACGTGATCCAATAGCGCGACGACGACGAGCTCTGTCTCCGGCCTCGGGATGAGCACATCCGGCGTGACTTCGAACTCCAACGAATAGAACTCGCGCTTGCCGACAAGATAGGCGACCGGCGTTCCTGCAGCTCGGCGGCGGACCAGCTCGCGGAAGGCGATGCGCGTCTGTTCGTCAGCCGCCTCGCCATACGCCGCATACAAATCGATGCGCCGGCAGCCGCGCGCGGTGGCCAATAGGACTTCCGCGTCAAGCCGCGGGTTCTCCACGCCGTGCCGCCCCAGGTAATCGATCGTCCATGTGAGCAAGCGACCGATCGTCCAGGGTTCGTCGGTAGTCATAGGAAGCGGGAAGCACGGACCAGGGAGCAGGGAGACAAAGGCATTCTACTCCATGCTCCACGCTCCGTGCTCCCCGCTCTCAGTC
>DASXWB010000129.1:0-1821 GCA_036503915.1 Lacipirellulaceae bacterium
ATGGTCGCAGGAAGCCGCCGCAACGTTAGCGCCCGAACAGCTGCTTCTGTACCGCTCGAACTTGCTGGGCTCGGATCTCACGGTGACGAATTTCGGCGGCGGCAACACGTCGGCCAAGCTTACGGGCACAGATCCGCTCAGCGAAGAGCAAACCACCGTTCTGTGGGTGAAAGGCTCCGGCGGCGACCTCGGATCCATGAAGCTCGACGGCTTCGCCACGCTTTATCTCGCCAAGTTGCTCGGGCTTGAGAAGCTGTACCGCGGCGTTGAGCACGAGGATGAGATGGTTGGGTATCTGCCGCACTGTACCTTCAACTTGAATGCGCGCGCCGCCTCCATCGACACGCCCTTGCATGGCTACTTGCCGTTCGCCCACATCGATCACGTGCATCCGGATGCAGTCATCGCGTTGGCGGCCTCATCGGCAGGCGAACGGGCCACGCGCGAAATCTGGGGCGGCGCGGTGGGCTGGCTGCCGTGGAAGCGGCCGGGATTCGAGCTAGGAATCCAACTGCGCAACTATGTCGCGCAGCATCCCGGCTTGCGCGGTGTCATGCTCGCAGGGCACGGCATCATTTGCTGGGGCGACGAATCCAAGAGCTGCTACGACAACACGATCGACCTGATCGCCGGCGCGGCGACGTATCTGAACAAGAAGCTCACTGCACGAGCCGCGTTCGGCGGCGCCCGCGCGCCGGCGTTGTCGCCGGAACAGCGCCGCGGCATCGCTGCCAAGCTCATGCCGACACTGCGCGCTCTGATGAGCGGCGAACGCTCCAAAGTTGGCCACTTCTCTGACGACCCAGAGACACTCGAGTTCGTTGGCTCTGTCGACTTCGAAAAGCTCGCTCGCATCGGCACGTCCTGCCCCGACCACTTTCTGCGAACGAAAATCGCTCCGTTGACACTTGACCCCGCGAAGCTCGAGGACCGCGACTATCTCGCCAGTGCCATCTCCAACTATCGGCAGCAGTATGCCGCGTACTACGCACGGTGTGCGGGCCCTGCAGATCCCAAGATGCGAGACGCTAATCCGGTCGTCGTTCTCGCGCCTGGAGTGGGCCGCTTCACGTTCGCCGCCGATAAGACGACGGCGCGGCTGGCCGGCGAGTTCTATGGCAACGCGATCAATGTGATGCGCGGCGCCGAAGCGATCGGCAGCTACGTCGGGCTGGATGAGCAGGAAGCTTTCAATATCGAATATTGGGCGCTCGAAGAAGCGAAATTGCAGCGCATGCCGAAGCCGAAGCCTCTGGTCGGCAAGGTCGCGCTCGTCACTGGCGCCGCGGGCGGGATTGGCGCAGCCAGCGCCGCACGACTGATGAGCGACGGCGCATGCGTCACCCTCACGGACCGGGATGCCGAGGCTCTCGAAAAAGTCCGCGCAACGTTCGCTCAGAAATTCGGCAATGACTTGGTGCGCGCGGCGGTGTGCGACGTGACGAGCGAGGAGCAGGTTGAAGCGGCGTTCGATGTGTGCGCAAGAGAGTTCGGCGGGCTCGACATCGTCGTCGCGAATGCGGGCCTTGCCTCGTCGGCGCCGCTCGAATCCACGACCGTAGCGCTGTGGCGCAAGAATTATGAGGTGCTTGCGGATGGCTACTTCCTGACTGCACGCTCAGCCTTTCGCTTGATGAAGGGCAACGGCGGCGGATCGATCATTTTCATCGGCTCGAAGAACGCGCTCGCGGCGACGCCGAACGCTTCCGCCTACGCCTCTGCAAAGGCAGCTGCGGTGCACCTCGCTCGATGCCTTGCCCTTGAAGGCGCCGAACACGGCATCCGGGTCAACGTCGTCAATCCTGATGCCGTGATTCGAGG
>DASXWB010000130.1:0-2514 GCA_036503915.1 Lacipirellulaceae bacterium
GAAAACGCGCCCGGGTGACGGGCCACCTTGCGCATGAACTTCCGCCCGGCCGGCGTGGAAAGCTCGCGGGCGAGAAACGAATTGTCGGGCACGCTCGCCGCGAGGATTTGCTTGGCGTTCGGTACATCGCCCCGCGCATCGGCCACCTTCGCCAGCGCTGCGGCCACCTGCGATCGAGTCACCAGATCGCCGGGCTGGTAATCACGCAACGACGCGAAATGCTCTTCCACCGCCATGGAGACCGTGACGGAATTATCTGTCGCCGGGCGTTGCGCGCTTGCTACCTCGGCGGCCAGTGATATAGAGAGGACAACACCCGTCAAGGCACTCTGCCAGCGCAAGGCCGCTTTGATAGCCGCTGCGGCGCGAACCGCCCCGACAGAAAGCAGGTCTTTCCGTTTGTACAAACCATTCGTCGTTTGCATATCGGGAAAATGTCACATTGACGCGCCAGAAAAAAGTTTCCTTCAACTGGCAAAGAAAAAACTCGCCCCTCGGCAGCTCCCCGCGCAAGTGGCGATCCACCACAACTTTAGCACGACGCCCGGACTATGCTTCGACACGCGAAAGTGCGTGAGATCATTGATTTTCCGCCATGAACGTTTATACTGAATCGCCATTGCACGGGTCGTGGGGGAACAGGCCGGTAGCAGGAGATGCCGTCATGCCTCGAAGCACTTACTTTGTGCAAGAATGTCCGACCTGTGGGCGAAATCTGCAGGTCCGCGTGGAATACCTGGGTAAACTGGTCGTGTGCCAGCATTGCGCCGCCCGTTTCGAGGCCTGCCAGCCCGGTTCGGCCGCCTATCCGCCGCCCAGCTCCAGCCTCTCCCTCCTGGAGCGTGCCGAACAACTGCTTCAGTCCACAGCGTCGTCGGGAATCGGAGTGCCAGCGAGCACCAGCGGCGACGTTTACTCGATGCCAGTGCGGCCGAAGTAGGGTGGTCTCTGCCCACGTTACTTTAGTGATTCGAGGTCTTCGAAGAAGCCAGGATAGGTTTTCTCCACACACCGCGGATTGTTGATCCGTACTCCGGCAATCCGCAGCCCGGCTATCGCCAAACTCATTGCCATGCGATGGTCGTTGTACGTATCGATCGTGGCCGGGCGCAACTTGGCTGGCTCGATCGTGAGGCCGTCGTCGTGCTCGGTTACTTCGGCGCCCAGCTTTCGCAGCTCGGCGGCCAGTGCCGCAATGCGATCGGTCTCCTTGTGTCGAATATGGGCTACGCCGCGGATTCGCGTCGGCCCATCGGCAAACAATGCCACCACGGCCAGCGTTTGCGCCGTGTCACTGATTGCGTTCATGTCGACGTCGATGCCTCGCAGCGGCCGGCCGACAACAGTCGTCGACTCCGGATCGCGCCGCACCTCGCAGCCCATTTGTTCGAGGCAAGTCACAAACGCCACGTCGCCTTGCAAGCTGTCGGCTGACAGACCAGCGACAGTAACTTGGCCGCCCGTGATCGCCGCCGCGGCCCAAAAGTAACTTGCCGCCGACGCGTCCGGCTCGACGACGTACCGGCAAGCGGTGTACGCTTGCGGTGCGCGTATTTCGAATCGGGCGAAATCGCCGGAGACATCCACATCCACGCCGAAAGCGCGCATGACGCCGGCCGTCATCTTCACATACGGCTGCGACACAAGTTGGCCCTGTATGGTCAATTCAACCGGCGAGCGCGCCGCCGGCGCCGTCATCAAAAGCGCGCTCAAAAACTGGCTGGAAATCTCGCCGCGCACCGTAGCCCTGCCGCCAGGCAATCCATTGGCGTGAACGATTACCGGCGGGCATCCGTTGTCGTTCTCGCTGCGAACTTCAGCGCCGAGCTGATTCAGCGCGTCCAGCAAATCGCCGATCGGCCGCTCGCGCATGCGCTCGACGCCGTCCAGCCGAAACGCGCCGTGGCCAAGCGTCGCGAGTGCCGTGAGGAAACGAATCGTCGTGCCGCTGTTGGCGCAAAACAAATCGGCCTCAAGCGCCGGCGCCTCGCCGCCGGCGCCTTCGACGATCAGCGTTTTTCCAGCATCGGTTGCCTCGATCCCAATTCCAAGGCGCCGCAGCCCATCGATCATGACCCGTGTGTCTTCGCTGTCGAGCGCGCCGGCCAACTTCGAGTAGCCGTCCGCCAAAGCGGCGCATACGAGCGCCCGGTTCGTGATGCTTTTGGAGCCGGGCGGACGAACCCTCGCACGGATTGGCCCACCGACCGGCGTAATCTCTAAGGGATCATCCATAAACGCACGCTCGTAATGGCCACCAATGCCGCCATGATACAAATCGACTATGCTATCTCTTAGAGTATCGGACGCAGTCGCGTTTCTCCAGGCAAGAGTAAATCTCTCGCAAAGGCGCGAAGGCGCAAACTGAGTCCTATAGAGGAATCGGCCTTTGCGCCTTCGCGCCTTTGCGTGAGTTAAGAAATGAAGAAGCTGAAGTCAGGCGGCGGCTGGCCCGCCGTTTGGTACACGTTGCGAAAGGCGCGGGAAGCCGGCGGCCTGGTCGCGCTGTGGCGG
>DASXWB010000131.1:0-2508 GCA_036503915.1 Lacipirellulaceae bacterium
AATTTCGAGTCGGAGCGGATCGTCCGACGGCCGCCTTCCGGTGACGACGACGATCGGCACTTCGGGCAATGCCTGCGATGATTTAACCTGGTCCAGCGTAGCCCAAATGCCTTTTCCTTCAGGCCAGTTCTCGACGTCGGCCGTTGAAATGCATTTTGTTGGGTGATGGATTTCCATCCATTCGATGAAGTCTTCCTGCGAAGGATCGAGAAGCACTATTCCCGCGACTTCTTGCGGATACATGCTGGCGAAAACTCGGTTGTAGATGCCGCCGAACGACTGCCCCACCAGTATGTAAGGCGGCTTGACACCTGCCCCGGTCAACGCGGCGCGCAGCTCGCGGGCAACGTCCTCGCCGGTGAGCACGGATTGTTTGTCCACGGCCCCCAACCGATCATAGGCGACCACTTTCGTGAAGCGGGCCACCTTGGGCTGAACGGCGGCCCATTCTTCCAAGGCCCCGCCCAGGCCGATTTCCAAAACAACGGCGGGTGAGTCTTCGCCTTCGATGCGCATCCGCAGCAACCGGCCGTCGATATCGACGCGCGGCGGCATATCACGGACCGCTCGGTCGGCCAGCCAGAACGAGCCGCCGGAGATCAGGATGGCGAGAGCAAACGGAACGTACTTCACAGGGCTGCCCCTTCCCTCGTGCCCCACTCGAGCGGGCAGGCGACTGTACGGGGTTCATCGGTGTCGGTTCCGGGCAATGGCAAGCGGCGTCGCCGCGATGCGCGCAATTGGGATCATGCAAAGCGCTATTAGCATGAAGACATTTCGGAGCCACTCGATCCGTGGCGATAATAGCCAGCCCTGGAAAACAAGGCACGACGTCGCGGTAAGCCAAACGCAAAAGAAAACGGCGATGTATTTGCTAGAGATGAGGCGGCGACTGCGCAATTGACACGCACAGCCGACGGCCGCCCAGACTTTCGCTGAAATTGCCGCCGCGAGCAGCCACGGCAACCAAGGCAATAGGTTCACGATCAAATCGTCGCGGGATCGCGAAGATTCGGCCCACCATACGAGGAAAACGAGCGTCATCAGAAGGCCGGCCATGCCAAACGCGACGAACGAATAATAAAACGCAGGACGGCCGGAGTAACCGAGCCAGATATTCCCGATAAGCAGGCTCCAAGTAAGCAGCATCCCCATGACCAATCCGAGAATCGGAAGCCCCCACTGCGAAAGCGGCGAATAAATAATGCTGAACATCTCCCATGCGTCGCGCCAGTGCTCGATGTCGAGATAGAGGGAAATCGAGAGCGGCGCGAGGATCATCAATGCGGCCCAGGCCACGATCGTGCTGAGGGCGGCGGCTTTCATTTTGGCCGCCAGTAGCTGGCGACTGCTGACGGGCCGCGCGGCCACAAACGTCGGCAGCGAAAGATCGAGCGACCAGAAATCAGGCTTCCCGAAGCCCATGCCGATTGGAACGGCCAGCAGGATCGGCATCAGTCCCAGCCAGGTTTCTGCCCACATCGTCGCTTCCGCGCCGCCGTCGGTGAATCGAATCGTCACCGACAGGATCAAGATCGCCGTGAGCAGCACGCTCGCCGGAAGCACCAAACCGAAGCGACGCCACTCGATCCAAAACAGCGCGGCTTCCGGCGACTTCAGCGAATGGCGCTGGAGTGGAAGTATGGCAATCTGTCGATCGACGAAGCGGAGGGCCAAGCTCCAACCACGGCCTCCGCCGCGACGTTGCACGCCGATGGTGACAATCGTGGCGGCGTAGGCGACGGCCGCGGCGCTCGCGACAGCCCCGGTGAGTACTGCGTCGGAAGACCAGAAATTCGTTTTGGGAAGCAGCATCGGCAAAAAGCCAATGCCCACGACCGTCGTAGCCACCAGTGAAAGTGCGACGATTCGAGTGATGCGGAAACCGCACAGGCACCAGATAATCGCCTGATAGAAAACGACGAACACGGCAAGTAGCGTCGCCGGCCATCGGACCCAAATGCCGAGGTCGAGCGGTCGCAGAACGAGTGTTGCCCAAGCGACGTAAATCGTCACGACACTCATCAGGCCGAACGCCATTGGACACGTGACGAGAAAGCGAGTTTTAAATGGCAACACGAACAGGCGTCGGGGAAATCCGGCAATGCGGTCGCGCCGCTCGCGGTCGGTAAAGTTGCAGAACGCACCGGCCAGGATCAGCGTCATGACCATCGGCAAACAGCAGAGAAACTGCAGACCTTCGGACCCCTGAATCGAGCTGGCGAAGATTCGATAGAGCAGGGCGCAACCGAAGACGACAGCCAACACGATCAGCCAGCCGCGCCGATTGGCGGCCCAGAACTCCCAGGCAAGCGCGGTGACGGCACATAGGCGAGTTTCTCCGATCGAAGATTCGCCGTGGCGAAAACTCGCAGCCGCGGCTCGGAGAGCCGCTCCCCGCTCCTTGCTCCCCGCTCCTTGAACGCCCCCACCCGGAGACAATTTTAATTTTGTCGCACCCCCGGGGCGAAATTCACGCCATTTCGCCTCACCGACACGCCGTAATTG
>DASXWB010000132.1:0-13396 GCA_036503915.1 Lacipirellulaceae bacterium
ACAGCGCGCCGCGGAAGAGATCACCAACAGTTTCGGCGCACAGACCGCACCGGCGGGCGCCGCCGTGTACAATCCAGCGTTCGACGTCACACCGGCCGAACTCATCTCGGCGATCATCACCGACCGCGGCAACATCCGGCCGGTAGCAGCAGATTCGGTGCGGGCAATGTTGTAATAGGCTAGGCTGCTACTCAATCGCCTGCTGCGCGTCCTGGCCGCCAAAGCTAATTGTTTGCGACGACGCCAAATTCACCTGCGCGAGAATCATCGACAGCGTGATCATGAAAATGATCCAAACCCGACGGCGCGAAGTCATGACAAGATCCCCTGGTGATTGCTGAATGGCGCTGTAGATGAGTCCCACGAAGGGCGCAGCGCCGACCCGCAACGTCTCACCTAGAAAAGTTTACGGCGTGTTCGGCAATGCGGCCGGCGATAGCGCCCCGAGCAACGCTTGCCGGTTTAGCTTTTCGCCATTGAGAAAGCTTACAAGCGCCCGAGACGTTGTAGCCGGCACTTATGCGGCAGCCTTTTCCGGCCGCGCCGTCACTGACGTTAGTGCGTGCAGAATCGGCGTCGTTGCCATGGTCGTCACCAGCGCCATGATGACCATCATGGCAAACAGCGTCGGTGAAATGACCCCCAGCTCCAGGCCGATGTTGAGCACAATCAGCTCCATCAGCCCGCGCGTGTTCATGAGGACGCCCAGCGCGGCCGAGAGCCGCCAATTGAGGCCCGTGAACCGGGCTGCCACGAAGCTGCCGCCGAACTTGCCGAGCGTAGCCACCAGGATGATCAGCGCGCAAAACAGCCACGCGCTCCAGCCCGACACGAGGCCGATCTCCGTGCGCATGCCCGTGTAAGCGAAGAACGCCGGCAGCAGCAGAATCTTGACAATATCTTCGAGCTTCTCCGTGAAGTCGCGTGCCACGTCGCTGTCGTGCGGGATGATGGCCCCCAGCAGAAACGCGCCGAAGATTGCGTGGATGCCGATCCACTCGGCCGTCATCGCCGAGAACAAGAGTCCCACGAGCACCCACACGGCCATGCGCCGCGGCGGGTGATCGGCATCGTGCCCGAGAAAGCGCACCGCCAGCGGCCGAACGATCAGCAGCATGATCGCGATATACGCCAGCGCAAGCACAGTGGTTTGAACCGCGCCGTTGACTTCGGCCTGCGCTACACCGACGACAAACGCCAGCAGACACCAAGCCGTGACGTCGTCAATCGCCGCGCAGGAAAGAGCGACGACGCCCAGCTCGGTCGACTCCATGTTGCGGTCGGTGAGAATGCGGGCCAGCACCGGAAACGCGGTAATCGACATCGCCACGCCCATGAACAGCGCGAAACTCGTGAACGGCATATTGTCGGTGCCGAACCGCGGATACAACCACAACGCCAAAATGCTTCCCAGCAGAAATGGCACAACGATGCTGGCGTGCGAGATCGCCACTGTGGCATGAGCGCGCGAACGAATCAGCCCGGCGTTGAGCTCCAGTCCAACCAGGAACATGTACAGAACAACTCCAACCTGCGCGACGATTTTCAGCGATGACTGCGCATGATCCGGCAGAATAAACTCCGTCGCCTGCGGCCAGAAATGACCCAACAGCGACGGCCCCAACATGATGCCGGCGACCATCTCGCCAATGACGCGCGGCTGGCCGAAATGAATGAATAGCTTTCCCAGCCAGCGGCCCAACAAAAGAATTAACACCAAGGCCAGCAGCACGTGGTACAGTGCGTCAAGCTTATGCGGGGTGTCGGCCGCCGCCGCGTCGCGCGCGGGGCCGGCCTCAGCCGGGGACAAGTGCTCATTGCCATAGGAAAGAACAAGCCAGATCAGGGCGACTGCCACGCCCAGCATCAGCGCATAACCGAGCACGATCCGCCATGCGGCGGATTCGTGAGGCTTGGATGCGACGCTAAAAGCATCGTTCGACATCGCAGTGTCCGATAAGTGGACCCGCGATTGTCGCGATGCGACGGGAACGGCGTCAAGGTCACTCATTTAGCGGCGGAGCTTGCTCCGCGCGTGGACCCGTCGAATCCGTTACGTCCACGCCCCCTCTTCCGCACTTGCCGTAATGCGCTCAATCACGCGCATGTTCGCCACCGCATCGGCCAGCGGCGTCGGCACCGGCTTATCCTCCATCACGGCCTGCGCAAACGCATCCGTCTGCAGCGCGTATTGGTCGCACACGTCAAAGCGAATCTCTTCAGTCGCCGCGCCGGCGTGCGTGCCGATCTGCACCCAGATGCGACACGGTACATCGGAGGGTGCGTTGAACGGAATCTCAATCTCCACCCGCCCTGACGTACCATAAATATTTACCCTCTGCCAGGGCACGAGCTGCGTCGCGCACGTGAACGTCGACGTGCCCTGAAAAAACTCCAGCACGCCCGACGTGAGCCGGTCCACCTGCGTCGCCGGGTCGCGCTCGATGTGCCCCAGCACGCGTTGCGGCTCCGCATCATAAATAAATCGCGAAAGCGAAATCGCGTAACACCCGATGTCCATCAGCGCGCCGCCGCCGATGTCGCGCTGATTGCGGATGTTCTGTGGATCGTCGTTATAATACGAAAAGAACGTGTGAATCGTGCGCAGCTGCCCGATCCGCCCGTCCTGAACCAGCTGCCGCGCCGTCTGCCACTGCGGATGGAAGCGGTACATGAACGCCTCCATCACTTTCAGTTTCGGGTGCGCCGCCGCGGCCCCGGCCAACTGCTCTGCTTCAGACACCGACAGCCCAATCGGCTTCTCACACAGAACGTGCTTCCCTGCCTTCAACGCCCGCTGCGACCACCGCACGTGTAGATGATTCGGCAGCGGGATGTACACGGCCTCCACGTTGCGGTCCGATAGCAGCTCCTGATACGAGCCGTACGCTTTATCGATTCCAAGTTCGCCGGCGGCGGTCCTCGCCCGCGCCAAATCACGCGACGCGATTGCGGTAACCGTGCCCAACTGGCTGCGCTGGATGGCCGGAATGACCTTCTGCCGCCCGATCTTCGCGGTACTCAGGATGCCCCAACGGATTTTGTCCATGGCGAATTTCAAAAGTTGGCAAGCACTCGTCTTTGCGCTTCTGCGCCGTTGCGTGAGAATACCAACTATAATTGCCGGCCCTATAATTGCACAGCCGACCTTTCACTCGCGAGGAATCCCCGTGGCCGACGACAATCTGGAAACCGCGCCTTCCATCGGCGAATACTTGATTCGCCGCCTGCAGGACTACGGCATTCGCGACGTGTTTGGCATACCGGGCGATTATGTCCTTTCTTTTTACACAATGCTCGAGCACAGCCCTCTCAACGTCGTCGGCTGCACGCGCGAGGACTGCGCCGGCTTTGCGGCCGATGCCTATGCCCGCGTGAACGGCATGGGCGCCCTGTGCGTCACCTACTGCGTCGGCGGGCTGAGTGTGTGCAACTCCATCGCCGGAGCGTATGCCGAAAAGTCGCCGGTAGTGCTGATCACCGGCTCTCCCGGCATGCGCGAGCGGATTCACAAACCGCTCCTGCACCACATGGTTCGCAACTTTCGCACGCAGTATGATGTGTTCGAAAAACTGTGTTGCGCCGGCACCGACTTGAATGACCCGCTTACGGCGTTCAGTGAGATCGACCGCGTGCTGGCGACTTGCGATCGCTTCAAGCGGCCCGTGTACATCGAGATTCCGCGCGACATGGTTCACGTGCGGCCGCAGACCTCGCCGCCGTACAAGAGCCCCGAAGTGCGCAGCGATACGCGCGCCCTCGCCGAGGCCGTTGATGAAACAATTGAGCGCATCCAGAACGCGCGGCAGCCCGTGCTGCTGCTGGGCGTCGAGGTGCACCGCTTCGGATTGCAGGAAGATGCCGTGCGCCTGGCCGAGGAATCGCACATTCCCATGGCCGCCACGATGCTCGGCAAAGGCGTGGTCGCGGAAACGCACCCGCTCTACATGGGTCTGTACAACGGCGCGCTGGGCCGCGAGGAAGTTACCAAATACGTAGAGGCCAGCGACTGCGTCCTGATGCTCGGCACCTTCATGACGGATATCAATCTAGGCGTGTACACGGCCGAGCTGGATCTGGCCGATTGCATCTACGTGACTAGTGAGGAACTGCGCGTGCGGTATCATCACTATCACGACGTCCGGCTGGAAGACTTTGTGCGGGCACTGGCGGACCGGCACCCGCGGCCGAAATCGACGCCACCCCCTGCACCAACGGAATTTTGGAAGGAGCCGTTCACGTTGCGACCAGCGGACCGAATCACCGTCACACGGATGATCGACCGCCTCGACGCGCAGCTTGACGACGGCACGGTCGTCATCGCCGACGTGGGCGACTCGCTATTCGCCGCCACGGAGCTAACGACTCGCGGCAAGACCGAGTTCATCAGCCCCGCATACTACACATCGATGGGCTTCGCCGTTCCCGCGGCCCTGGGCGTGCACGTGGCCCGCCGCAACGCGCGCGTCGTGGCCGTCGTCGGCGACGGTGCGTTCCAGATGACCGGCATGGAGTTGTCGAACCTCGTGCGGCACAAGTTCCCCACGATTGTCATCGTGCTCGACAATCAGGGCTATGGCACCGAGCGGCTTTTACACACCGGCGACTGGAAGTTCAACGACATCCAGCCTTGGCACTATCACCGCCTGCCGGAAGTCCTCGGCGGCGGCAAAGGCTATATCATCCGCACCGAAGGCGAATTCGACGCCGCGCTCAATGCCGCCTGGAATGCCCGCGGCGGCCCAAGCATCCTGCAAGTCATGATCGACCAAGACGACTGCAGCCGGGCACTCGCCACCCTGGCCGACCGGATGAGTAAGACCGTGGTGCAGAAATAACACGTTCCGTTGCGTCGTCCGTTTGCCAAGTTATACCATTGGTGCTACAATGGTATAACATCAAGTATCCACTGGCGAGGGCGGGGAAATGGTCAAAAAGCTCAGCAAACATGGCAATAGCTTGGCGTTGGTGATCGACCGTTCGATTCTTGACCTTCTCAATATCGACGAAGACACCTCATTGGAAGTTTCCACCGACGGCGAAGCGCTGATCATCGCTCCGGTGCGAGATAGGAAGCGGCGCAAGAAGTTCGAGGAGGCTCTTGCAGCCAGCAACGAGCGCTATGGCAAGGCGCTAAAGCGGCTCGCGGAGTGAGCCGTGGAAGTTGCTTTTCTCACGTTGGATGAGGTCGTGGCAATCCACCGCGACCAGATCGAACGCTATGGCGGCTCCCTCGGTGTCCGCGATTGGGGCCTGGTGCAATCGGCCGTTGCAATGCCCGCCGTGACGTTTGGCGGGCAATACCTTCACGCCGACCTCAACGAGATGGCTGCGGCATACTTGTTCCATATTGTTCAGAACCATCCCTTTGTCGACGGAAACAAGCGGGTGGGGGCGGTCGCAGCCGATGTGTTTTTGGCCCTCAATAATAGGCAGCTTATTGCAAGTCAGGAGGATTACGCAGAGTTGGTTCTCTCAATTGCCCGCGGCGATGCCGGCAAACCAGAGGCAGCGGCATTTTTTCGTGCCAATAGCAGGGCAGCTTAGGCGACGTTCTGCGTGCTTTGGGCGTAAGCTCCGGTGAAAAGTCGCATTTCTCAGCGAAAATATTGGCCCGCTGCGACGGCTTGGCTAAACTAAAGCCATTCGCCGCCGGGTGCCGCCAAACGGCCCGCCGGGCGGCAACGGAGCCAACTTTTCTGGCACTCTCGGCGGAGAACTACGTGCAGGGCCGACTGATCTCATTCCTCCACCGCCCGATCTCGGTATGCACCCTGGTCGCGCTTGCCTTGGCCTGCCAGAACGGACCGGCCGCTGCGCAGTCGTTTCTCACTATCTACCCAGGCCCCGGTTTCAATGGCACAACGGGGTATATCAACCCGTCGTTCCACCAGGCCGATGGCACGGCGCGGCCGGAAGCCTCTTGGGCGCTGCTGAACAACGCCGGAACGGTCGCCTGGGAATCAGACTTTGCTCCCAACACGGTCAACTCGTACGCGCTTCGACGATCGAATCCCTTTTTTGGCGCCGGACGCTTAATCGATCTTGCTGGGCCGCCGGTGACGCCGACCAGCACTCCCTTGGCGGTCAACGCCTTCAGCTCCGTCGTCGGCCAATCGCTCGATGCCAATGGCCGCGGGAGGCCGGTGCGATGGGACCTCGGCAGGGCGTCGCCCATCGTGTTGGCCCCGCTGGAACATCACGCCATTTTGGGTCCGCCCGAAGGACAAGCCAACGACTTGAATGACAATGGAGTTGCCGTCGGTTGGTCCGGGAAAACACATTCGACGCTGCTCGCCGACTTGGGTGATCGCGCCGTGCGCTGGGACGCGGCCGGCAACGCCACGGAGTTGGGAAACATTTCCTCGTACACGGCCGGCTCCGGGAGCGAGTCGTACGCGGTGGCAACCTCCGAGGCATACGCCATCAACAATGCGGGAATGGCGGTCGGCTATGGGACGATTTACGACGCCATGGGCGCGAGCAAGGGCAATCGATCCGTTCGATGGAACGCGGCCGGCGTCGCCACCGAGCTGGGCCATCTGGGCACCGGCATCTCCGCGCTGACCAACTCCGCAGCCTGGGCGATCAATGAAGCAGGCGTTGCCGTCGGTTTCGCTACCAAGTTCGATGCCGCAGGCCTCAACGACGGCCAGCGCGCCGTGCGCTGGAACGCCGGCTCCACTCTGGCAATCGAACTTCAAGTGCTAGGCACCGATGCAAATGGAAGCACCTTCAGCAAGGCGTACACGGTCAATGAAATCGGCACCGCCGTCGGGTGGCTCGACAAGTACGATGTGCAAGGCACCGACCAGGGCACGCGCGCGGTGGTTTGGAATCCGGCCGGGGACGTCACCGAGCTGGGCCTGGTGGCTGGAGCATCGTCGTCGAAGGCCTTCGACATCAACAATCTTGGTGTCGCGGTAGGCTTGACTCAGGCCGGCGAGTCCTCCGCGGCCGTGTATTGGAATGCCAATGGCAGCGCGGTCGATCTTAACACACTCATTGCACCCGGCAGCGGCTGGCGATTGGAACAAGCATTGGCGATCAGCGACACGGGCTGGGTCGCGGGCATCGGAAAGTTCGACGACGGGCCCGGTGGCGCAGCCTCGCCGTACGACCGCGTATTCATGCTGCAAGTGCCAGTCGAGGTGGCTTTGCCGGGCGATTACAACGCCGGTGGCAGAGTGGATGCGGCGGACTACGTGATCTGGCGCAAAACCATGGGATCGCTCGCCACGCTGCCAAACGACACGACGACGGGTTGGGTCCAGCCAGTCGATTACAGCGTGTGGCGAGCGAATTTCGGCCGCACGGCGGGCGCGGGCTCCGCGCTGGGCGGCACTTCTGTCCCGGAGCCGGCCACATTCGCATTCGCCCTGATTTGCAGTGCAGTGATCATGTTGGGCAGTCGTGCGCGAGGCCGCGCGTCGTGCTGACGGCGTGGGCGTTTTGCAATCAATCGCTAGCAGACGCGAGTCCAACCGTCGCCGCCGGCTCGTAAACGCTACAATGTCGACATGGATGCGACACTCTATTACCTGTGGGCCTTGTTGCTCGTCGCGGCCTGCGTCATTGCGTGGCTGTTATCGCTCGTGGCGCTGCCGGGAAATTGGATCGTGCTCGGGCTTGCGGCCCTGTTTGCCTGGTTGTTCCCGCAGGACGCAACCGGTCGCGGCATGACCTGGATCTGGATAGGCGGGCTTGGAGTGCTTGCCGTGATCGGAGAGATCATTGAATTCGCCGCCGGCGCGGCCGGCGCCGCGAAAAAAGGGGCAAGCCGGCGGGGCGTGGCGCTGTCGATCGTGGGCGCGATACTTGGCAGCATTGTTGGGCTCACGATCGGGACGCCAATCCCCATTCTCGGCTCATTCGTGTTGGCGCTGCTGGGCGGCGCGGCCGGCGCTTTCGCTGGCGCGTACCTCGGCGAAGCGTGGAAAGGCCGTCCCGAGGAGGCGCGCATCGCGGCCGGCCGCGGCGCGTTTGCTGGCCGCATTTGGGGCACTGTCGGCAAACTGGCTGTCGGCGCGATCATGGTGGCAATCGTTGCCTGGGATGCATTCGTTTAGATTTGTAGTAAGGAGGAGACCCACGATGCAGAAGGTTTTAGCGATGATCCTCACTGCTGAGTTTATATTACATGGCACCGCGGGCCATTGTGGCGAGGCGGCGCACGACTATCCCATTCGTCCCGTACCGGCACACCAGGTGCATTTCGACGACGGGTTCTGGGCCCCGCGGATTGATGTCAATCGCACCGCTACGATTCCCTTCTCGTTCCAGATGTGCGAGGAAACGGGGCGCATCGAAAACTTCAAAGTGGCTGGCGGCTTGAGCGGTGGGAAATGGATGGGCCTGGCTGGCTACAACGACAGCGATGTGTTCAAAATCATGGAAGGCGCTGCATATTCGCTGATGACGCACAGCGACGAGAAGCTGGCCGCGTATCTCAGTGAGCTGATCGATTTCGTCGCGGCGGCGCAGGAGGACGATGGCTACCTGTACACGGCGTGGTCGGCTCGCGACCGCATTGGCGAGCGGCAGCTTACGCACTGCTATCCACGCGACGGCCAGCGATGGAAGTGGCTCAAAGACAGCCACGAGCTGTACAACGTCGGCCACATGTACGAGGCGGCAATCGCCCATTGGCAGGCCACAGGCGAGAGCAAGTTCCTCGATGTGGCGAAGAAAAACGCGAACCTGATCGCCGAGACGTTTGGCCCGGGCAAGCTTGAGATCCCGCCAGGCCATCAAGAGATTGAGATTGGCCTGGTGAAGCTGTATCGCGTCACGGGCGACGAGCGGTATTTCGATCTGGCGAAGGTTTTTGTGGAGCTCCGCGGCCGCGCGAGCGATGATCGGCCGGAGCTGTGGGGTGCCTATAACCAGGACCATGCGCCAATCACAGAGCAAAAAGAGCCTGTCGGCCACGCGGTGCGGGCGATGTATTACTACGCCGCAGTAACCGACATCGCCGCGCTCTCGGGCGACGAGCAGCTTGTGGCTGCGGTGAATCGCCTGTGGGACAACGTCTTTACGAGCAAGACGTACATTACCGGCGCGATCGGTTCCACGAGCCATGGCGAGGCGTTTGGCGGCGAATACGATTTGCCGAACGAAACAGCCTACGCGGAAACGTGTGCAAACCTCGCCACGTGCTTGTGGAACCACCGCATGTTCCTGCTCGACGGCGATGCGAAATACATCGACATGTTGGAGCGCGCTCTCTACAACAGCGTGATCTCCGGCGTTGCATTCGACGGCAAGTCGTTTTTCTATCCCAACCCGCTGGCGTCGACCGGCAATTACAGCCGCAGCAAGTGGTTCGACTGCGCCTGCTGCCCGACGAACGTCTGCCGCTTCATTCCGTCGGTGCCCGGATACGTCTACGCGACTCGCGACAATGTGCTGTACGTGAATCTGTTTGTCGCGGGCTCCAGCGAGATCGAGGTCTCGGGGCGCAAGATCCGAGTCGAACAGGAGACGGCGTATCCTCGGGACGGTCGCGTTGCAATCAAGATCACGCCGGCAGAGACCGCTCAGCAGTTTGTGCTTAAGGTTCGCGTACCGGGTTGGGCACGCGGAAACGCGTTTCCAACCGACCTGTATCGCTTTGCGGAGCCCTCCGAAGCGCACACGCTGTCGATCAACGGCAAACCGTATACTGCCGCCGTTCGCGATGGCTACGCAGCAATTGACCGGCAGTGGCAGGCCGGCGACATGGTCGTGCTCGAGCTTCCGATGCGCGTGCGCCGGGTAGTCGCCCACGACAAGGTAGTAGCCGACCGCGATCGCGTCGCCTTGATGCGCGGACCGCTCGTATACTGCATTGAATGGCCCGAAGTGCCCGGCGGGAAAGTCAGCAATCTTGTACTGCCTGACGACTCCACATTGGCAACCAAGTTCGACGACGACCTGTTGGGCGGCGTGCAGGTCGTCACGGGGGTCGCTCGACGCATCCACAAGATTGCCGAGGCGCAAAGTGATGGAACTGCTGTTGAGCAGCCCGTTACGGAGGAACTTGAGTTCACCGCCATCCCGTATTACGCCTGGGCCCATCGTGGCGATGGAGAGATGGCCGTCTGGCTGGCACGCACACCCGCGGCATTGCAAGCGAACAGGGCCGAGAAGCCTCTACAGTGATCGCCGCGCCGCCAGCGGCGTACGCGGCTGAGGGCGACCTAAAGCCGTTTTGTCGTGGCACGAAACTTGCTCCTGTTTTGGGAAGCAGCCAATCCCATTGACGCAGGAGGAGAGCCATGTTGCCAGCCACACGCGAGCGAGTGCGCGAAAACACCGCCGAGGAAATCAACCAGCAGATCCGCCAGCGGACCGAATGCAACATCATGGAGAGCATCGCGGGCGGCCCCAAAGCGATCGAGCGTCGTCTGGATGAACTCGATCGCGAATGGGATATCGAGCGTACGCTTGAAACCATGGCGCCAACGCTCTCGTTGATCGGTTTGGCTCTTGGTGTGACCAAGAGCCGCAAGTGGCTCGTCGTTCCGGCGGTCGTGCAGTCGTTTTTCCTGCAGCATGCATTGCAAGGCTGGTGCCCGCCAGTTCCGGTGCTGCGGCGGCTCGGCTTTCGCACACCGGACGAGATCAACGAAGAGCGCTATGCCTTGAAGGCACTTCGCGGCGACTTCAAGAAGCTTGCGTCGCGCGGCAAGAATCTGGAGTCCGATGATCGCGTTGTCGATGTGCTTGCGGCGGTGCGGCATTAGCACGCCTGGATTTATTTCCAAAACCCTTACCCTTTGGGAGAGGGAGTGGTTATCGAGGCAGGCCGTTTGCCGGCCGGCTTCGCGCTGCGCTCTTCGTCGAGCGTCTGCGTTTTGGGTTTTTCCGAGCATTGCCGTTTCGCGCCACGAAGCGCACCTTGCGGCCGAACACTTTTTCGAACAGCTCAACTTTTCGCTCGGCGGCCCATACATCAACATCGGCGTCGCCATGTGATTCGACGATGATTTGCACGCGATCGTCGCGCACGCGTGCACGCACGCTCTCCACATGCTGCTGATGCGTGCGGTCGAGCGCCAAGGCCAAACGCAGGATGGCCGCCAGGGCCGCCACTCGACGCTGGTCGTCCGAGGCCAACTCGCGAAACGGCTCATGATCCTTCTTGGGCGGGCTGCCGCGATGGTAGCGGGCCACGTTCGCCAACAGCTGCAGTTGCCGCCGCTCGAAGCCGGGCAGCTCGCTGTTGACGATCAAGTGATAACTGTGCTTGTGATGTCCTTCGAAGTTGATCAAGTAGCCCACGTTCGCCACGAGCGCGGCCGCCTCGATCAGCTCGCGATCCTCGGCATTGAGTTTCAGCGGCCCCGCCAGCTGCTCCCAAAGTGAGCCGGCGATGCGGGCGACTTGCCGCGCGTGCGGAAGATCCACGCCGCAATTGCGGGCGAACTCTTCCACTGCCGCGTGGCGCTCGTCGGCCGACGTCGCAGGCACGCCGGGTACCCTCTGGATGGCGCCGTCCGCTGCGTCCGCTGCGGCATACGGACCCACTAACGCGGGTGCCCCATGCCTGCTACTAATCATCGTAAGCAACAGCCCGTCGCGCACACCGCGCGTATGCACTTGCACCACATTCACGCGCAGATGCCGCATGATCCGCTCGATGATCGCCAGGCCGGCCACGATGATGTCGGCCCGCTGCGGGCTCAGGCCGGGAACCTTGCAGCGCTTTTCCAGCGACATCTGGGCCAGATCGGACACCAGATGCCGGATCTGCGCTCGCTGCACGCGGTAGCCCCACATCGGCTGGCCGGCCTGCCCTTGCCGGGCCATCATGATCGCGCCCAGTGCCGTGAACGTGCCGCCCGTGCCGAACAGCATATCGGGCACGAACGGCGGCTTGCCCACCTCTTTCTTCAGCACGCGGTCGATGTAGTCGCGCAGCTTGGCGACCTCGCGCTCGCTGCTGCGGCCGCTCGCGCCGCATTCTTCGGTGACGCGCACCGCGCCCAGCTTCGTGTCGTAGATCTGGTCCACGAGGCCGGAGGAGGCGAGCACGATTTCCGTGCTGCCGCCGCCGATGTCGGCCACGGCCACTTCGCGGCCCGAGATATCGAACGCGCGGGCCACGCTGAGGAAGGCCAGCCGCGCTTCCTCGGCGGCCGAGATGACCTCGATCGAAAGTTTCAGCTCTTTGCGCACGCGGTCGCAGAACTCGGGGCCGTCCTCGGCGTCGCGCAGGGCGCTCGTGCCGATAGCGCGCACCTGGTTCGCGCCGAGCCCGGTGGCGATCGAGAGGAAATTCCGCAGCACATTAACGGTGGCGTCGGCCGCCGCCGGGTGCAGCCGGCCGGTTTTGGTCAGCTCGGCCGCCAGCCGCGTGTTTTCGCGCTCTTCATCGAGTACGCGGTATCCGCCCGAGGGCAGCACCTCGGCCACGACGAGCCGGACGCTGTTGGACCCGACATCAATTGCGGCAATCCGCGCGCCGGCGCTGGCCGCCGGACGCGCCTGCGAGTCTTGATCAGCCATGATAGGGTCTCGTGGAGCTGTCGGCTGTCAGCTATCGGCTATCCGCCAGAATCTGGAATTCTGGCCGACGGCCGATAGCCAAGAGCCGATAGCCGGATGTTCGGTAATGTCCCTACTCCCGAAATATAGGTCGCGCCGCGAGGGTTCCGCTGCAGCCCGTTGCGGCCGACGTTGGCCGCAATATGGGCTAAAGCGACAAAATTGGCAAGCGAAGGTGTCAGGCGTTAGGAGCAAGGAGCAAGGAGCGGGGAGCGACGAGCAGGGAGCGGGGGGCAGGGAGCGAAACGCGAGCGGTTGTCGGGCCAGGCTTTTGATTTTCGCCTCACTCATATTTTTTTCTTTTTTCTGGTGAGGCGAAATTCGGCGAATTTCGCCCCGCGCGCTCGCTGCAAATCGTTTGCTGGTTGCCAGTTGGTGCATGGCGGTGAGGCGAAATTGTCTGAATTTCGCCTCGGGGGGGTGACAAAAACCCCCCGAGGCGAGGCGATATTCGTCAGTCCTCGCGTTGCGCTCGGGTGCCACTGGCTTCGCCAGTGCCACACCAATCGTCCGGGAATGCGAGGCGACAGGGTCGAGCAAACATCAGCTTGTACTGGAACTCAACATGCTGGAACGTCGGACTGATGCGACCATCCGCAAGGCCCTGGCATCAAAAGCACTGGCAGAGCCAGTGGCACCCTGCGACGTACTCCTCGAGGTCTCTTATCAGATGTCCAAAACTCCCCACACATACTTTTGGACACCTGACGCGAAAATGCGATAGATGGCCCGGGGCGGCAAGTAGCACAGTGCAAGCCGCTGGTCAGAACGGCGCCTGCGCGCAGCGGTAGCGTAGGCGTTTGGCTCAACGGACGGCCACTCTTTGTGTCTAATAGTTGAGAGCTAATAGCGGACAGCTTCACAC
>DASXWB010000133.1:0-2671 GCA_036503915.1 Lacipirellulaceae bacterium
CAAATAGCATTTCACAAATTCTGTATGAAGGCGAAAATATTTCGATAATTGGGTGGGTTACTGTCCCGTAAGGGCAGCTTTTGATTGGTTAGATGATTGAGAAACCATGATATGTTTCATTACGCAAAAGCGCCCAACACAGCGTGCACCCGACTTGGGGTACGCGCCGCGTTTTTTGGCATTTTTCGTGGCTTTGAGCTTTTCCCGTTTCGAGGGTGAATCCACCCTCCCACCCCAAGCGGGTAACGCGAGCCGTTGGGCCACCTTTACAGGCTAGAATAGGAGTTGTGTACGATGGCGAGGCCCACTCGCTTACAATTTGTAAAAGCAACAACGGATCAGCATCCACAAAAGACTATGATGAAGGCTCTGCAAATCTACCCACTGACGGCCGAGCGCTGGTCAGACTTGGTCGAGCTGTTCGGCTCCACTGGTGCAGACGGCGGGTGTTGGTGCATGTATTGGCGTTTCACGTCAAAGGAATACACTCGTAGTACTCGACAGCGCAACAAAATCGCACTTCGCCAGCGAGTCGAGGCGGCCGAGGCGACGGGGCTGCTAGCTTATTATGCTCAACAACCGGTCGGCTGGTGTGGTATCAGCCCAAGGGAAAATTTCGCTCGACTACAACACTCCCGTCATTTTCGACCGCTGGATGACAAGCCAACCTGGTCAATTGTGTGCTTTTTTATTGAGCGGCAGTATCGGCGGCAACACATTGCGACCAGCCTGCTCCGTGCGGCAGTCAACTACGCTTTTGAGCATGGGGCACAGGTGATAGAAAGCTATCCGATTCAGATGTGGACAGAAACGGTTACTGTACAGGCAGCCTTTCCAGGCACCGTGGCTTGGTTCCATGCAGTTGGCTTTCGGGAAGTTATGCAAACCGAGGCACGCAGCGGCGGCCAGCAACGTGTCATTATGCGTTTAGAGCGTTGATCTTGCGGCGCGTAACGCGCTCTGAATTCTGTAGAGTGTTATGAACTGAGGGCGGCCCAACACAGCGTGCACCCGATCCCCAGCAAAGAGCGCCGGGGCCATGGTGGTGGGAGTCTGCGCGGTTTCAGGCAGTTTGTGTGGCTTGGAGTTGGTTCCGGCAAAGTGGCGTTATCTCGTCCCGCCCACCAGCGGGTGACGCAGACCGTTAGGCGGTTATAATGAGCCATCATGCTGACTATTGACATCGAAACAGCCCGGCGTTTCATCCTCGGCAAGCAGGGCTTATGGCCTGGGCGCCGTTGGCGCGGCATCAAGGGCACAGAGCAAGCCATGCGCGCGATCGAATACCTGCAACTGGATCCGCTCCAGATCATCGCGCGCAGCCATGACATCACGCTGCATAGCCGTGTGCTCGATTACAAGCCTGACATGTGGGAGACTGTGACTTATAAGAAGCGCAAGTTCTTCGATTGGGGTGGCTGGCTGGCCGCCCGGCCGATGGACGAACTTCCGCATTGGCGCACCGTTATGCACCGCGAGCGCGATGGCAACTATGGCGACTCGCGAATTCGCCTCATGGCCCGCGAGCACGCAGACGCCATCGCCGAAATGCGGGTCATCTTGCAGGAACGCGGCATCGTGAGCAACCGCGACTTCGAAATGGCCACGCGCATACGCACCCAAAGTTATCGCGGCCGCAAGGACAGCGCGCTCGCCCTGTATTATCTGTGGCGCACCGGCGAAGTAATGACGCATCACCGTGACCGCTTCGAGCGTGTGTATGCCCTCACCGAAAAGGTCGCGCCGGCGCACCTAATTCGCGAGAGCAGCGAGGCTGAGACCGATCGCTTTCTGGTCAAAAAGGAAGTCAGCTGCAGCGGACTGGCGCGAATCAAACGTACGAGTGAAGCATGGGGGCGTGGCGAGCCGGATCGCGCGGCAAAGAAGATGCTTGAGGGGATGTTAGCCGACGGAGAGCTCATCGAGGTGCAGGTCGAAGGCTGGAAAACGATACATCACGCACTCGCCAGCGACACCAGGACGCTACGTGATTTAAGTGCAGGACGCATCCCAAAGGCTTGGACGCCATTAGAAACGACCACGACTGAGGAGGTCCTCTTCCTCGCGCCGCTTGACCAAGTGAGCGCACGCGGGCGGGCCAAAGTTTTGTTCGGCTTTGACTACGTTTGGGAGGTATACAAACCGGCGCACCTTCGCAAGTTCGGCTACTACACGATGCCGATCTTGTGGGGCGAACAGCTCGTGGCGCGTTTCGACAGCCAGCTCGACCGCACGACAAACACGTTCGTCATCCTGGGCTTGTGGTTGGAGGATAAGCGTCTCGGCAAGGACGAAGCATTTGCCGAAGCATTGGCTCAAGGGTTCGCGCGGTTCGTGGCGTTTCTTGGTGCAAAGAAGCTGGATGCAAAGGCGATTCGTGAGCCGCTGTTGCGCCGACGCATATCCTCTTCATGAGCGCCTAACAAAACGTGCACCCGACCCCTGGGCGAGCGCCAGGACTATCGTGGTGGGAGTCTGCGCTTTTTCAGGCAGTTTGCATGGCTTGAAGTTGGTTCTGGCAAAGTGGCGTCCCCTCGTCCCGCCCACCAGCGGGTAACGCTCACCGTTAGGCTTCATCTACTCTTAATTCGAAACGGAACATGGGTATCAAGAACTACTTAATCGACGGCGTTTCTTGCGCCGGTAAAACCACGGTCTGCGACGAACTGCA
>DASXWB010000134.1:0-3346 GCA_036503915.1 Lacipirellulaceae bacterium
ATCTCCTCTTCGTCAAACGCGCGCAATAGCTGCGTGTGCACATTGCCCAGCGCGCCGATGTTGAGGGCCAGCGAAGTGACCGACTCCTCATCGGGCGAGTCGAGAATCGCGGCCACATCATATTGGCCGAGCGTCCAGTACATGTCGCTCACGGTGACGCCGGCCTTCGTGGCCATGCCGCGAATCGCTTCGGCGCGCTTGGTCGTGTCCTTGATGTTGCGGATGCCCTGATCGGTGAACGTGCCCAGAAGAATATAAGTGGCCATCGCATAACTCCTTTGGCTGGCGGAAAGGTCGCGCTGGTCGAGTAAGCACAAGCGACTAGCGATTGTTGACAAACCACACGGCGTAATCATTCAGAAGTTGATAGTTCTTGGATTTTTTGTCAACCGCTTTGATCTCGGCGAGGCCGAGAAAGAATTCCTTACCGTCGGATTGGCGACGAACGTGGCCGGCTATGTCCTCATCATAAAACATCATCCACTCAGACCACGCACCCTTCTCAATCGCGAGTAGCTCATACTGATCCTGGTATGAGGGTCGATCCTTCCGCAGTCGCTCGTATTCCTCAGGATCGCCCGGACCGATGACGTAGAACTCCTCCCAGCGGAAGTCTTCGATGCCGGTCACTATGCAGGGGAGCTGCAAATTGCTCTTGAGATGTTCAAAGAATCGGTCGACGCCTTGCGCAAACGTGAGATCATCGTCGTCGCCAATAATCCGTTCGATCCGCGCGTCCTGGGCATCTTGCCGAGCCATTGCGCTCTCCTTTGTAATTTTACCTTTTACCTTGTCGCTGTTATTTTATGCCGTTCGCGCAAGTCACGGCAGATTGCTTTCTGATCAAAGTTCAACCGATCAAAATGTAGGTGGCCATGACCATCTCCGTTGATAAGGTCGAGTTATCCCGGGTAACATTAGTGCGCAACAGATTTGCTGTCTATCAGAGCATTTCGTACTTGGTCGATCAAGGAAGGGTCATCCGAATAGAAATCGAAGTATTCATCGTGGCTGAAAAACGCATTGACGTAGTTTGCTGCTGGGAGAACATATCCGCCCCAGCCATTCAGCATCGCAATCTGAAGGAATGACGCCAGGTCGGCGGTTTCATGGGCCAAAAATAGGTGGCCTGGCGTCTCATCAATGAGCCTCATGTCGTGATAACTTTGGCGCAAACGGTAGTAGAGATGCCAGTTTTCACTGCTCGACCAAATGCCCCATTCTGTGATCCAGAGAAGACAACGGTCTTCGCAGGTTATCGATGAAGCAATCCAATGAGCCCAGCTGTACATGCGATGTGAGGAGGATGGATACTCTAGTCGAAGCGCTGGCTTGGCATTCGCAATGTCCGGTCTAATGCGCTCACGCCCCATGAGCCATTCTTCGCACTCGGTGGGAGTATGGAATCGCATTGTTATCATTTGTCCTGAGTACTAGCTGCGTCGCTGCCAAACGCGCGGATCGCGGCTGCCATGTAAAACGGCTAGTACCTCCGTGCGATCGTCCAGCACACGGTACACGACATATGGAAAACGTCGCAGTTTTGCTCGGCGCACACTCTTAATCGCTTTCGCGTAGAGTTCCGGGTCCGCACGAATTTGCTCGAACAAATCCTCGACCGCGTCAACAAACTGCTCGCCGAGTCCAGCGCGCTGCCGATTGTACCAGTCGCGTGCCTCGTGCATATCGGCTTGGGCCTCGGGCCGAATGACAGCGGCAGCATCAGGAGTTTTCTCGCAAGCGCTTCCGAACTTGCTCCCAAGGAATGGCATCGTCGGGAGCGGCGTCAGCGGCCGCGAGTCGCTGCTCTAGTTCCTGACGGTGCCACTCGGGAATTGGGATCGACTCCGTCGAATTCGGAAGACTATCCCAAAGTTGACTGATTAGGTCGAGCTTTTGCGACGGATCGAGATGATGGATGTCGATGCCGGGTGATGATTGCGACATGGATGATTGCCCAAGTTGATTTAGCACAATAATTATAACACTTCGCGTACATGTCAGGGAGCGCGTTTCGAGCAAATTGCGGTACACGGCAGAGGAAGGAACGTTTAGTAGCTACAAGGAGTGCGGCAAAGAGCAACAAACTCGTAGCTGGCTCAGGAATCGAATTCAGCGATCCGCCGCCGGCGGTTGCGGCCCCACGGCCAAAGTTGGCGAGCCACAGCGCATAGTCTTCCGGCCCGACGCTGCCATTTCCATCGCCGTCGGCCCACGCGTTGTTGAAGCCTCGAAATTTCCGCCACAGGATGTAATCGGCCGCATCCACGCTGCCGTCGCGGTTGTAGTCGCCCTCGATCGGCACGAAGAACACGTTCTCTTGCAGGTGCTCGATCGACGTGTTCGCTAGAATGATGTCGGCCAGCGTGACGTTTTCGAGGTCGATGATCGAGGCGATTTCGGGCCTCAGCACGCCGTTCGTGTAAAGTCCGGCGTCATTGCCGCGGTAAAACAGCCGGTCGCCGTCGCGGAGCCGCGTAAACTGGCTCTCCAGCATGACCTTGATAAGAGGGCCGACGCTGCCGCCCGCCAAGTGATCCTCGGCCAGGGCGCCGACCCAGGCGTCGATGTTATTGATGTCGGCGCTATATACGGTCTCAAGTAACCTCGCGAGCACGGCGTCGGACGTGATCTGGCTGAATGTCGAAATCGCCAAGGTGCCCTTTCGGAGCTGCGTATTGAGCTGCCGGTAATCGGGCAGCCCGACATCGCGCCCGCGCTGAATATTGAGAGCCGCCAGGTCGAGCCCGCCGGCCCCGGGCACGCCGAAAAGAAAGTTTCTCAGGTCGTCAATCACGAGCGTGTCGATTTCTTCGCTGCGCTGCACGGCAGCACCGGCCAGCAACTGGTCCACCAGTGCCGCGTTGTTGGTGATGAGCGCCGGGTTGAAAAACGCAAAGCGCAGCGGCAGCGGCGGCCGGGCCGCGCCCGCGGTGTCGACCAGCTTCAACTCAGGCGAAACCATGCTGTGCCCGAAGCGGTACGTGGCGTGGGCGAAAGCGTTGGTGATCGTCCCCGGAACGTTCGTGTCGTATTGATACTGCTCGGCTTTCGGCACCGATGCGCCATTTCCCAAGAGCGCCGGCAGAAACTCGTTGTACGTAATGACCTGCATTTCAGCGCCCACCAGCTTCCGCGCCAACTGGTACTGCTGCTCGTCGCTCAAAATCGGCTCCTGCGCGGCGATGATGTCCACGAGCCGGTTATGCTCGCGGGTAAACACGGTATGAAGCGACGTCAGAAGCGAGTTCTCATTCGCTCGAACGTCGCCGGCCAGAAACAACTGACTAGCCGGCCTTGGGCCCCTGTTCTCGTTCGCGAGGCCCGCCGTGTTATACGGCAAAAG
>DASXWB010000135.1:0-3059 GCA_036503915.1 Lacipirellulaceae bacterium
CCTGCAGAATGCAATGCCCCCGGCATAGGATGCCAATCATGAGCTGCTCGGTCACGTCCTTCATGCCCACGATCGTGCCCGAAAGCTCCGCGCACATCTGCTGGTACTTGCCGTGCACGTGCTCGACCACGCGGGCGACCTCCTCGCTGGTCGAATCCCGGCTCAAACGTTGCTCATTCGTCGTGGACATGCTCATCGGGGGCTCCGGCTGGGCGGATATACGCAGCTCGCGCGTAGTTCGTTCACTTCAAAAAGATATTGGCATCAATTTCGGCCAATCGGCAGTCATTATCTCACGCAAAGGCGCAAAGGAATCCAAAGTGAACCACGAAGGACACAAAGGCTCTCGCCGTTGCGCTTCGCTGCTCGCGGACAACCTTCCATAGATTTCCACCTGACCAATGAGCAAAGGACAGAGGTCATGGCTCAGATTACAAATATCGATGTCTGAACTCTGATATCCGATCTCTCCGCTCACAAACTAGCATCAATGTAGTCGTTTTAGCGACGAAAATCCCGCACCAAAAGAAAACTGCACGATCCAGGCGGCAATCGCCTCGTCGGCTGAAGCTCTTGCGGGACAATCACCTGCTGCCGAGAATTAGAGCCTGCCAGCAAAGGCCGCCGGAGCAAGCCGCATGCTTTCGCGATTGGACCAGCTGATTCAAGACGCTGCCGAGCAGCTTTCTCCGTGGATCGTTTTTGTGCTGATGGCAACGGCACTGTTCTTTTCCATCCGCTTGCGCTTTATCCAGATCACGCGATTCGGTGAGGCCCTGCGAGAGACGCTCCGCAGCCGGCAAACGGACCAAAGCGGTGCCCTTGCGCCGCTGCAGGCATTTCTTACGTCACTGGCCGCCACAATCGGCGTCGGCAACATCGTGGGCGTTGCGACGGCGATCGTCTCAGGTGGCCCCGGCGCGCTGTTTTGGATCTGGTGCTATGGCTTTTTCGCCATGGCCACTAAGTTTTCGGAAGCGGCGCTGGGCTTGCACTTCCGTGTCGCCCACGGCGAAACTACCCTCGCCGGCCCAATGTACTACCTCCGCGACGGCATCAAGTCGCCTGCCTTGGCCTGGATTTTTGCCCTGACCGCGGGCGTGGCCTGCCTGCTGACCACTCCATTTACACAACCCAATTCAGTGGCAGGTGTTCTGGACACGCAGCTCAAAGAGCATGGCCTGAACCTCGGATCCTGGCAAATCGCCGAATCGAGAATCGAGACGAATTCTTTAGTCATCGGGTGCGTTCTGGCTGTACTCACATGGCTGGTGATCGTGGGGGGCATCAAGGCCATCGGCCGTGCGGCAGAAAAGCTCTCGCCGCTCAAAGTCGCGCTGTACGTCGTCGGAGGTCTGATCGTCATCGGCCTCAACGCATCTCGATTGCCGGAGGTCTTTGCGCTCATTTTTCGCGAGGCATTTTCCACTCGCGCCGCCGCCGGCGGCACTGCCGGCTGGGTGATGATGAACGCTATGCGCTTCGGCGTGATGCGCGGCGTGTACGCGAATGAGGCGGGCTATGGCACCGCCGCCGTCATCTATGGCGTCGCCAAAAGCTCGCGGGCCGAGCAGCAGGGTCTCGGCGCCATGATGGAAGTTTTTATTATCTCGTTCGTCACCTCGACGATCAGTGCTCTGACGATTCTGGTCACCGGCACGTGGCAATCCGGCGCGGAGGGTCCACAGGCAATTACAAACTCATTTCAATCCTCAATTCCGCTTGGCGGCGGATGGATGCTTGCCGTCGCTGTGTTCCTTTTCGGGTACAGCGCCCTGATCGGCTGGGCGTACTACGGTGAAACGTTTTTCGAGTATCTGTTTGGCCCGCGCGTGATCGTGCCCTACCGCTGGCTGTATTGCTTGTTGATCCCCTTTGGCGCCATTGCCAAAGTCGACGTCGTCTGGGCCTGGGGCGATATCCTCAACGGCCTGCAGGTCTTCCCCAATGTAATCGGAATCATTGGCCTAAGCGGCCTCGCGGCCAAGTACGCCAGGAGCCGACGCGTTGATACATCGCAGTAGCAGGAAACAGCTTGCGTAATGCCATGCCGCATCGGGTGGCTGGGCTGGAGCGAAGCGACCCCCAGTATTCTGGGGCGACTTGCAGTGGACCCCAGCCACCCAGTGGCTACATGCCGCCCTCGAGTTTGAATTCCGCATCTTGGCGGCCACCCGTTACATTCAGTGTCAACTCACTCGTCACATTGTAGCGCGCCGGCAGCAGTTCTTCGACGATATCGACCGAGGGCGAGTCCGCTGTCTCATACGCCTTCCGCTTGCCGACTATCTTCGGCGCGGAGATCGAAACTCGCTTTTCGCCGAGAGGAACTTGCGCGCTGTATTCGCCGTCGGTAATCGTGGCTTCGGCGGTAGGCGTTCTCCCGTCTGCTGGTATGAATCGGATGAGGCCGCTCTTGAGAGGCTGTCCATCGAGCGTCACGGTTCCCGAAACTATGCCCTTGCTTGAATCCGACGAGCATCCGTGCGCGGCCATCGAAACTAAGCAAGAGGCCATCAGCCAAACGACCTGCAGCTTCATGCGACTCGCCATCAGTTGCCGATCACTTCCGAGCCGTTCATCGTACCCATCGCCCGCCAGGTTACGAGCGCAATATCGTCGCTAACGAAAGTCAGCGAGGCATCCGCCATGACCACATTCACTCCGCCGGGATGCCGGCTGCGAGCCGCTTTGTGCGCATATGCCGAACCGATATTTGTGTAGGGTGGGTTCTCACGCGACGGGCCACCAGTGGGAATGAATGGTGACACGTCGGTCCCACTATTCGGCGTGTTGATCGTCATATACATCGTGCACGGCCGATCGTCGTTTAGCATATCACCGCGGATATCGTATTCGTCGTCGCGGGCCGCCATGATCACTTCCGACAAGAGCATGGTGTGAGACGTGCCATCGGTAAATTCCTTAAAGCCCGTTTGGCGGGGCTTGTTGCGGCTGGCATGGTCTTCATAGCCGAACGGCGCCAATCCCAGCTTGGGCGACTGGTCCGGGTCCGACGGATTATACGGCGTCGCCATGTGACCCCAGTTGATAACGTA
>DASXWB010000136.1:0-2884 GCA_036503915.1 Lacipirellulaceae bacterium
GCGCGACGAGGGTTTTTCCGTCACGGATTTCACCGCGCTCGATCATCGCCAGGGCCTCATCCCAAGTCACGATGATGTTTTCGATCTCTTCGTTTGGTTCGAGCTTCTGCTCGCCGGCGGTAAGTCCATGCGCGGCATACACCCACATGCGCTCGTTCGATATTCCAGGAGACGGGTAGAAGCTAACAAGCTCTTCGAGGCGTGCCGCCCGGTAGCCGGTTTCCTCGGCCAGCTCGCGGCGCGCGGTCTCGTGGGGTGGTTCGTCCGGCTCGCGCGTACCGGCCGGGAGTTCCACAAGTGTTTCGCCAACAGTGAGCCGCCGGCTGCGAATCAGGCAAACGCGGTTTTCGTCGACCAAAGGCACGATCGCGACCGAACCGGGGTGGGTTATAAACTCGCACGTAGCCGGTTTGCCGTCGCGCCGAGTGCATTGCAGCTCGACTACCGAAAAACGCCGGGTTTCGCACAGCACTCGTTGAACATTGGACATGGAAAATACAACGGTTGGGTTATGCCGATAAATTTGCTGGAAATGTAGGGGGCACCGCCCACCATGTTATCGCCGTCGATCGTAGTCGGGTGCAAACAAGGAACGTTGGTGGTCACTGCCCACCCTACATCACCACGCCGACTTGACGCAATATTTGCCCTTGGTTGACAGGGCTGGTAGGATACATGCGACGCCTCGCACGGTGCCGGTGATTCTCTCGCGCGGCGCGTGATACGGTTTGAATCGGTGTTCTCTTGGATTCGTTCTGAGCAGAGATTGTGATGCCCGGTTGCTGCGTCCAGCGGTGGAGTGTGGGTTTGGGCCGGTGGTGGGGCGTCTGTGTCTATCTCCACATTTTCTTCGTCGTTTGTTCGCTGCTGGCGGCGGCCTTCACGTTCCCCGATGCCGATTTGTTGCTGGTCGGCGTGGTCACGGTAGGTGTGCTGCTGGTGAGCGTGCTGCTGCATGAAGTAGCCCACGCAATGGCGGCCATTCACGTCGGCGGCAAGGTCGACGCCATCGTTTTGGGGCCGGTGGGCGGACTCATTTCGCCGCGCGTGCCCGATGAACCTGAGGCTCACTTGTTTGTTGCGCTCGCCGGGCCGGTGGTCCATTTGTCCCTGGCGGTCCTGGCGGCCATTGGGCTGGCGATTGCCGGAAACAGCGACCTCGTCGGCCTCTTAAATCCGCTTGCCACGCCACAAGACCTGGTGGAGCCAGGCAGCATGTGGCTGGTCATGGCGAAGCTCACGCTGTGGTTGAATTGGATCTTGATGCTTCTCAACCTGCTTCCGGCGTATCCCTTCGACGGCGGGCCGGCTCTGCGCGCCATGCTTTGGCCGGCGCTGGGCCGGCGCACGGCCCGGGTGGTGACGGCGCGCGTGGCAATGGTTCTCGCGGTTTTGATTTGTGCCGCCTCGCTGCTGCCGCTCTCTGGCGACCTGCCGTCGCGCGTGCCCACGTGGATTCCGCTCGTCACGTTGGGAATGTTCGTGTTCTTTAGTGCGCGGCAGGACCTCGCTGCTCGCGAGCCGTTGGAATGGGCCGATCAGCCGGCCGGGTACCAGGCGAGCGCCGAAGGTCTCGATCTGCTTGATTCCATGTGGCCGAACGACGATGACGACGAGGGCGTGTTGGTCGAGCATCAGCAGCGACTGGCTGCGCCACAGAGCGATCAGGCACAAGATTCCTCGGAGGATGCGCGTGTCGATTATATTCTGGCCCGGCTCTACAACTCGACCTGGGACGCGCTCTCGCCAGAGGAAGTAGCAGTGCTGCAACGTGCGAGCGAGCGCTATCGTCAGCGACGCCGCTAAGCCAGGCCGCCCCTCGGCCATGAGCTCGGGGCCGAATGGCAAGCGGCCGTCGGCTCTGGCAAAGTCGCAATACCGACCACGCCTGGTCGTTTCCTGCGCCTGTCGTCATTACCGGCGCAATCCGTGTAATCCGTCGCCCCGCGGGTAAATCGCCTGCGCCGTTGAGTCGCGTCGGGCGTGGCCTGTCTCGGGCGCGCGCAGCCGCAAACCTATGTTTCTACTGAGCATAACTGCGGCGTCGTTGTTGCCGGGGCAACCCGCATCGCCGAAGCCGTCGCCCAGATTTATTAGTTTACCTGTGGAGAATTTTGTCGTGGCCACGACGTACCACGAACAATTCCTTACGCCCGCTTGGAGCAGCGGGGACGGCCCCGCGACGGCCGCCGCCAGCGAGCAATCGCTTCGCCCCGAGGCGATCCAATTGGTCCGCGCGCTGGAACGCGCTTTCAGCCAATCGTTCGCCGTGATTGACTGTGCGAGCGGAAATCGTGTGCGCAACGCGGCCAACGGCCTGCCCGTGGATTTGTACAAGCGGCTCGCCACCTGCGCCGAGATTGCCCAGCGCGGGCGACCGGAAATATTGGACGAGGTTTCGCCGCTTGTGCTCCTGGCGGTGCCGCTGCCTGTGTCGGCGACCGATTCGCCGATGGTCGCGGTGAGCGTCCTCTTGAGCGAGGCGATCGAAGAAGAATCACAAATCGCCGCGGCGGCCCGCGAGTTCGGCGTCGAGCCGCGGCTCGCGCTGCGCTGGGCTCAAGAACAACTGCCCTGGCATCCGCACGCTATCCAGGAAGTCAGCTCGGCGGTGACCGAGAAACTCGGACTGCTGCAGACGACCGCCCAATTAAAGCGGCAGCTGGCCGACCTTTCGGCCCACCTCTTGGCTACCTTCGAGGAGATCACGCTCCTTCACCGTCTGACCGAACATCTTTCGATTTCCAAAAGCGTGACGGAGCTGTGTCGCCTCTCGGTCAGTTGGCTGGCCGACGTCGTGCCGGCCAAGTCCGTGGCCATTTGGTTTGAGTCGAGCAGCCACTTGCACGAGCAGCATGCGTCCGAGTCCGCCGGTGGCAAGCCG
>DASXWB010000137.1:0-1622 GCA_036503915.1 Lacipirellulaceae bacterium
GCACGACGATCGGCGGGCCGCTGTAGGTCCGCTGAAGATCGGTGGCGCCCCGGGCTGCGCCGGGGCGGCTCAATGTGTCATCGCATAGATCGCGACGTTCACGCCGAGGCGCAGACCCAAATTCACATCGTCCGCCGGATAGTCCGGCTCGTCCGCGCGCTGCCACGAATCGCCGAGATCGTTGTTGAAAGCGATCAGCACCATGAGCCGGCCGGAGTCATCTTCGATGCCGCGCCATTGCGGGACGGCGCCATCGGCGCGATAACCCTCGCCGCGGCCGAGCGCTTGCCAATTCGCGATCTGATGTTTGTCCGTCAAATCGTAGACGGAATGAAACACCGGATGATCGTCAGGCAGATCGATGATGGTGCGATCCGGAAACACGCGCTTCATACCAGCGATGAACCCGGCCCACTCCCGGGTGCCGAAGAAGCTGTCGCACAACAGGAAGCCGCCGCGTAGCAGATAGTCGCGCAACTTTGCCGCCTGTGCGTCGCTCAACTCCCAGCTGCCGGGCAGCCCCGCCATGAGAAACGGCCAGTAGTACACATCGTCGCCGTCTTCGAGATTGACCGGCTGCTCGACCGAGCGCACATCGATGCGAGTCAAGCGGCGGAGAATCTCGGCAAGCCTGCGATCGGCGCGCGGGTAGTCGACGGCCCAGCTGGTGCCGCCCTGCCGCCAATCCGCTCCGGCCCATGAGCCGGGGCCGATGCCGTTCGAAGGAAACATCAGCCGCGCCACGACGAATTCGGCCGGCGCCTCGAAATCCGCCGGCAGGTCCGCCATGAAGTCGTCGCCTTCCAAACCGTAATAGACGCGAAATGGCTTCTGTGCATGCGGCGCCGAGTGCACCAACAGGAATGCAATCGCCAATGCGAAGGCGGCTTTGCGGAGCGAAGCGCGGCGGGGATGCGGCATTCGTTGGAGGCCGGCGGACGATGAGACTCCATTATGGCGCGAGACGGCGCGATTGGCAGTGTCGCGCGGCCTGCCCCTCGCCACAGCGCTGCCGGGGGCTTTGAGAAAAGATTACGTACGGCGAGGGCTTCGCGCCCATTTTCGTGATTGGCAGCACTGTCGTGCCCACACCCGTGTGGGAGATACTGGCCGCCTCGTGCCGAACGAGCGCGGCAGCGGACAAGCAACCGAACTTGTTCGGGCGCCGATGAACCTATTTCTCGGCTCGGTGCTACGCATAGCAGCACAACACGGAACCAGATCAAGCACGTGACTCACCAGTCCCCTCATCCGTCGGGCCAATTGGTCTGCGTCGGCGTCGGCATGACGCTCGGCTCGCACCTAACGCCGCTGAGCCGCAGCCACATCGAACAGGCGGACGTCGTCTTCACCGCGCTGTCGAATGGCGTCATCGAGTTGTGGCTCGCCAAAATGCATCCCGACGTCCGCAGTCTTCAGGCCCTGTATCGCGAGGGGCAGTCGCGAGCCGTCACTTATCGGCAAATGGTCGATGTCATGTTGGCCGAGGTCCGCGCGGGCAAGCGTGTGTGCGGTGCGTTTTATGGCCATCCGGGTGTGTTCGCCTGGCCGGCACACAAGGCGATCGAGATCGCACGCCGCGAAGGCTATGAGGCGCACATGGAGCCAGGCGTGTCGGCGGA
>DASXWB010000138.1:0-1778 GCA_036503915.1 Lacipirellulaceae bacterium
CGCGAGCGGCTGAAAAAGGAGCTCGAGCAGCTTCAAAAGGAGCTTGCGGGCTTTGAAGACGGGAAGCCGGTGCGCGAGCGGCAGACCGCCGAGGAAGAGGAATCGGACGACGAAGATCGCTCGGCGGCGAACGATATACTGATTCCGGCGGCGCGCGTCTAAGTTGCGCGCCGCGTTGAGCTTCGGGCGGCTACTTTACTTCCTGCATGTAGCGCAGGAACTTCGTTTCAAACATCTTCATCTCCTTACCGAAGATATCCTGAAAATCGGCGATGCGCTCCGCCGCCGGGTAATCGCTGAACAACGGGCGCGACGCCGTTCGGTTCAGATATTCCGCGTAGAGCCGCGGCTGCGTTTCGCACAAGTAAAACGAAAGCGCCCAGGCCTCGGCGTAGGCCGCTGTGACGTCGCTGCGGAAGGCCTGGTCGGAGGAAAGCAGCGCGAGCAGGGCGCCTGGTTTGCGCCTGTTGGCTGCGTAATCCTGGAATGCCAGCAGCTGGTCGCGATTGATCCGGTCCGACTGGGAATGATCGTACTGTGCGTTCCACACGCCGCGTGCTTCGAACATCGTGGCCAGCCCCTCGATCAGCCATCGCGGAGCGGCCGAAAATCGCTTGTGGATGCCCACATTGTACGCGGTCTGGTGCGTCGCCTCATGAATGATAGTGACGGCATTTTCCGACCAGTCGATACCGCTGTCATTGCTCGTGGCATCGAACAGAAACACGCGGTTCGATTTAGGGTCGTAATGGCCAACCGTGTCGGGCCGCATCGGCGTGCCGCTGGCTTCCGCATGGCGCTGATATTCGGCCTGGTCGCGAAACACGATGGCCACGAGCGGGTACGGCGGCTCCTGCAGCGTAAAGCCGCGCACGCGGAAGTAGTGTTCGAAGCGGTTGTACAAATCTTCAAAACGGGCCGCCCATTGGTCGCGCTGGCCGCGCGGGTGCACAACCAGGTAATGCCGCGTGGTGGATACGTCCGATTCGCGGCCGAACTCCTTCTGCAGCTCGGTCTTCATTTCCGGGGCCGAGTAGCCGAAAAACCGCGGGCTGGTTTTTTGGGCCTCCTTGGCCAGCTTCGGATTGAATTCGTAGAGCCGCCCGTCGCGGCCCAACAGCAGCATTTGTTCGCTTGTCCAGGAAAGCGGCTGGCCTTCCAACATGCGGCCGTCCACGCGCGCCCGGAACATGAACTCCTCGGCGGCGGAGGTTGAGATAGAAACACCGGCCAGCGCCGCGGCGAACAAAAAACTTCCTGTCGATTTCATCGAATAACTCCCCGTCGACGATCCCTGGGTGCCTGGGGCATCACCCGAGCCGGTTGGTTAAGACTGGGGCGTTGCCCCAGCTACCCTCGGGTAATTCGCACATACCAAAGTCTAGCTCACGCGAAATGGCGCGTAGCAGACGCGGTTCGGCCGCCCCGTTACAATGGAGGCAAATAATGAGGAGGCCGAATCATGCGAAGTAACTTGTCGGCAATTGCAATCGTTCTGGGACTTGCGATTACACTCACTGCATTTGCAGAAGACGTTGCATCATCGCGGGCTGACACGGAACTCGCGCAACAAATCAACCGCCTCGTGCAACAGCTCGACGACGATCGCGCCGCCGAACGCGAGGCGGCCGAAACCAAGCTACTCGAGCTTGCCGGCACAACGGCCGCCGAAATCGATCGCTTCCTCGAGCTGCTTCCCGAGGAAAACGACCAGATGCCGCTCGGTGTGCGCGATCGCTTGACCAGCATCCGCGAGCAAGTGGAGGACCGGGTTGCCA
>DASXWB010000139.1:0-6433 GCA_036503915.1 Lacipirellulaceae bacterium
ATGAGCCATGAACTGGAGCACGAGTCGACAAACGCCGCGCTGCCGCCAGGGATGGCGCTGGCGTACGACGGGCAGCGGATTGCAGTTACTTGAACTTTGACGTGGACTGATTCCTAGAGTACAATTTGTACGCATGAAGCGCGTTGTTTCGCCCAAGCGAATTTGGGAATATGCCGCGCGCTATCCATCCGCAAAACCGTCGCTCGAACATTGGCTGGCAACCATAAGGCGCGGAGAATGGAACAACCCGGCCGAGTTGAAACAAAGTTTCAACGACGTGGACCGCGTTACCGTGGAAAGCGGCCGAACTGTTTTTGTGTTTAATATCGAGCACAATCGACATAGGCTCATCGCAGCGATCCACTTTAATACTCAGGCAGTCTACGTCCTGCGAATCATGACGCATAAGGAATACGATCGAAGCCGATGGAAGGATGAACTATGAGCAGCGCCGGGAAAGCGAAGAAGTTCGGATTGCGGCCGTTTAAGAAGATGCCGCGCACTTTTGAAGGACTGTGCCGCATGCTGCCGCTGCGCCCGATTCATGATGAAGCTGATTACGACAATGCCATTGAAATGCTCGATTCGATTGTGGGCTTCGATCTCAACAAGGACCAAACGGATTATCTCGTTGCTTTGACAACCCTAGTTGGTGCTTATGAAGATGAAACTTATGCAATCAACCTAACGGAAAAGACCGGTTTAGAAGCACTAAAGTATCTGGTTGAGCAAAACCAAATGACGGCATCCGAACTCGGTCTGCTATTGGGCAACCGCTCCTTGGGATCAAAGATTTTGCGAGGTGAGCGTGAGCTAAGCAAACGGCATCTACACATCTTGGCAGAGCGTTTCAAGGTCGAGGCCGGCTTGTTTCTCTGAAGCAGCGGATCAAATGAGTCAAACGGCTAGCTATGTTCCGGAATTCCTCGCGCGCTTGAGCTGGCCGGAGCGATGTGACAGCGCACAATACATGTTTTGGAACGGCTATCGTGCGCCCTTCTATTTTTCGGGGATTCCCGAACTCAACGGTCAGGCGGGCCTTTGGACCGGCTGGATCGAAAAAGTCCTTGCGCTGGATTTGTCGACGCGTGAAAGCGTCATTCGATTCCGATTAGGTTCAGGGGCACCAACTGGGGCGATATGCGTCGGCTCAACACTTGAAATCAAAGAAGACGGTAGGAAATTAGTTGCTTCGGGCGAAGTCACCAAATTGCTGCGATCGAGTTGACAAATCAATAAAAAAGCCCGGCCAGGATGGCCGGGCTATGTAGTCGCTCGTAAACGTCAGCGCTTATTGCGAAATAGCCGCTTGGGGAATTCCGTTTCCGGGGCGGGCGATTGCCACGCGATTGCCGCCCAACAGGTCGAGATAGTCGACCGTAATGTCGAGCGCTTCCTCGCCGTAGCCGTCCATTTCATAGACCGGCCGGGTGGGATCGGTCATGTCGTCGAACAGCTCTTCCTGCTCTTTCTCAGCGTCCAGCTCTTTGCGCTCGGCCAGAAACTTTTCCAGGTTCAGCGTCACGGTCTTGCGGTCCTTCTGCTCTTCATAGCGGGCGATTTGCTTGGTCGCCTTCTCGAAGTACTCGGATTGGGAAATCCGCTGCTTCGAGCGCTCCCGCAATCCATCGATGAGTTTGGCATCGATCATGTGGTACATGTCGTGCTGAAGCGGATTTACGCGGTTGAAGGCCAGGGCATGATCCAAATCGGATTCGCCGACGTCGAGGTGCGTCGTGAGCGAGGGCAGCTCGATATCGGAAACGACGCCGCGGTTCTGCGTGCTATCACCGCCGGGCCGATAGAACTGCTGAATCGTGAGCTTCAAAGCGCCCATGTTGGGAATCTCGCGGATGCGGAACAGCGCTTCGCCCAGGTTGAACAGCTGCTGCACAGTGCCCTTGCCGTGCGTGGCGTGGTCGCCGATCACGACGCCCCGGCCGTAATCCTGGACCGCGCCGGCAAAGATTTCGCTCGCGCTTGCGCTGAACTTGTTGATGATCACGACCAGTGGACCTTCCCACGCCATTCCAGGTTCCTGATCCTTGTACGGCTGTGTGCGGCCGTCCGGGCCTTTCACCTGAACCACCGGACCGTCGTCGATGAACAGGCCGGTCATGTTCACGGCTTCGGTCAATGAGCCGCCGCCGTTCCAGCGCAGGTCGATCACGACCGCGTCGACTTTCTGCGTGTTGAACTGTTCGAGCAGCCGGCGGACGTCGCGCGTGGTGCTTTTGAATTCCGGCAGGCCCAAGCGGGCACCGTCCATGTCCATGTAGAAGCTGGGCAGCTGAATCACGCCGAGCCGGTACGGCGTGCCGTCGGCTTTCTTGCCGCGCTCAATGATCTCGCTGCGGGCCTCGCTGTCCTTGAGCTCGATGCGGTCGCGCGTGATGGTGAGAACTTTGCGTTCCGAATTGTCGGCCGGGTCGATTTCCAGCCGCACGATGGTGCCCCGCTTGCCGCGGATCTTTTTCACCACGTCGTTGAGCTTCATGTCGACGATGTCTTCAATCGGGCCCTCGGGTCCTTCGCCGACGCCGACGATCTTATCCTCCGGCTTGATGCCGCCGTGCTTGTCGGCGGCGCCGCCCGGGATGACGTTCTGCACCACGGTGTAACCGTCGACGCTGCGCAGCGACGCACCGATGCCGTCGAGCTCCAAGCGCATCGTGATGTTGAAGTTGTCGAGCGTCGAGGGGGCCATGTAGCTGCTGTGCGGGTCGAAGCCGGTGGTCATCGCGGACAAGTAGCGCTCCAGCAGCTCGTCGTTGTCGGTCTGCTGCCAGCTCTTGCCGATGCTGTCGTAGCGCTTGCGGAGTTTCTTCACTGCTTCGTCCAAGGAGACGTCGTCGGCGACTTCCTTCATGAGGTCGAACTTGACGCGTTGGCGCCACTTCTCGGCGGCTTCTTGCGGCGTTTTCGCGAACGTTGCCGCCTCGGGATCGCGGATCATTTCCTCGTCGACCGTGAAGTCGTGTTTTACGTCCAGATTTGCTTGGGCCAGCTGGATCCGCTCATCGACGCGCGCCAGGAACCGCGCGAAGACGTCGTAAGCGAAACGGATGTCGCCGCGCCGGAAGAGATCGTCCAAGCGGTTGCGACTGCGCATGAATTCGTCGACGTCGCTTTGGTAGAAAAACAGCTTGAGCGGGTCGAGTTCCTTGATGAACGTCTCCATGCAGCGCTGCGAAATCGTGTCGTCCAGCGACTGGCCGGAAAGATGCGAACGCTCCATCAGCGCCGCGACGGCAAAGGTGATTTGCCGATCGGCTGCCGAGGGCTCGGTGGGCCGCGCCGAGACACTCGCGGAGCGGGCGGCAAGCACGAGTCCAATGAGGATGGCGGAGGCAATTGAAGTTCGAAGACGATGGCGAACATCGCGCCGGCGAATCGGTTGCGTCATACTCGTTTCCTTTTTTTTCGCCCGGAGAGGTGGGACGGGAATGCTACACGTTTGGTTGATAAAAATTGAGGCCAATCTGAGCCGTACATCCGGCCGGCAGGGCCAGACGACTGCCCGATTGGCCTAAGTCGATAACTTACAAAGAGTTACTTTTATCCTATCCTCCCGCTTCGGTTCCGGCAAGAATGAAGCGGATTCTGCTGGCGGCAAGGACAGTTGACGTTTTTATGACGGGAGGCTGGGCAACGCCCCGGAACCATGGTTATGCACTGGGGCGGCGAGAGCTCCGCGGCGCAGCCGCGGTCTACTCTGCCCCAGCCACCGGAGAAACTGAAGCCGGCGTGGCTTCAGCTACTTTGCACCGCCTCGGTCGGCGTTGCGGTGCCGCTGAGAGCCTCGACCAGCGATTTGTCTTGCCGCGGGAAGACTGTACGCAAATCCAATACCAGAGAATCGTTTTCGATGCGGCCGACGACCGGCTGCAGCGCCCCAGCCATTCGCTTTTCGAGTCGCTGAACATCGCCATCGCCGGGCGTGAGGGCGACGCCGTATGACGGCCAGCCGCCATCGACCAGCGCAGCCGCGATTGGGCTACGCGTTTCGATTGCGACTGCCGAGGCAATGCCGTCGGCTGCAGCCAATTGAGGCGCCAGCCTCTCAGCCCGGTTGCGCAGGTTTTCGATCGGAGCGCCGAGGCATTGCCAAACGGGCAGATTTTGCTCGCCCGGCGGTGAGCTTTCATAGCATTCGAGCGTTCCGGCAAGGGCCGCCAAGCGGAGCACGTCGAGTTGCCATGCGGCAAAGAGCGGATGCTCGGTGATGCGGCGGACAATTTCCTGGCGGCCGGCCAGAATGCCGCATACCGGACCGCCCACCAGCCCGTCGCCGCGAACCAGGACGACGTCGACGCCGGTGGCCAAACGTGCGCGCAGCGACTGCCGCGGCCAGGACATCGAGGTCGGCGGATCGGTGAGCGGCGCCGCGCCCGCCGCATCGACGAGCACCAGCTCGCGATCGCGCGCGAGCGCAACGAGTTCTTCCAGCTCGGCGGAAGCCGTTTCGCCGACAATTCGATATTCGTCCGAGCTGAGCTTGAGCAGCACAGCAGCGCGCGGCGAGGCGGCGGCTTCGTAGTCGGCCGCCGCCGTGCGGTTCGCCGTGCCGACGTCTTTCAAATGGACTCGGGCCGAAGCCGCAAGTTTCGGAAGAGGTCCGGCCGTGTCCACTTCCCCGACCTCGGCGCGGGAAACCAGCACCTCACGATCGGTTGCCAGCGCAGCGAGCGTGAGCCATAGCGCGCCGGCGTAACTATGCACGGCGACGGCAGCTTGTGCTCCGGTGAGACGGCAGATAAGCGCCTCGGCATCGGCCGATAGCGGCGATCGCACGTTCGCTTCGGACGCCGGCGTCATCACAAAATTGCGGCCCGTGTGCAGTGCTCGCTCCAGCGCATGGTCGGCGAGCGGCACGTTGATCCACGGCGAGCCGATGACCCTCCCAGTGGCGTTGATGATCGCCCGCTGCGAGGTTTGCTGTTGCGAAACGACGTATCGCGCGGCCCGCTCGGCCAGCTCGCGAAGCGTCGGTACTTCGGCAGCGCGGCGCTGCAGATCGGTGCGCAACTCTTCCAGGAACGAGCGCACTCCGGACGCGACGACGCTGCGGTTTAAGCGATCGGAGAGTGTGCGCAACGGCTGCTTCTCCAGAAGTTCGCTTACACTTGGAATCCGGTTAAGAAAGTCGAGCGGCTTGGCAGCCATGGCGGAGCCTCCGGTGGCGCAATGGTTCGCGGGTACGCACCATTTTGACACCGAGGGGACGGTTATCCAAGTGTGCCGCGGCCCAGTGGCGCACCCAGAAAGGGCGTGGTTGCCTTCGAGCGCCGTTGAATGCACGCCTTTTCAGGGCGTGCCACCTATGCGCCAATCCGAAATCGACGCTAAAAATCCAGCCGCTCTTGGGAGAGCATTTCGGATACGGTCTGTGAGCCTTGCTTCTGCGACTGCTTGGCACCGCCCAGGCGTTTCCAGAATGGCGGCTTCTCGTCGCGCGCGGCAACGCGCGGATCGGCGGCCGTCGGTACTTCGCCGGGCGTCAACACGTCGACCGTCTTGCGCCACGCGGTGCGCGTGCCCTGGCCGACGCGCTGTGCGCCTTGCTGCATGGCCTTTAGAGGCGTCGGCCGGGCCGGTTCCGGACCGTCTTGCAACCAGGTATTGCGAGTGTTGTCGACCTGCGACTCTGTCAACGGCCATTGGGGCCGCGGGAGATTGGGGCGCGGCAAATTCGGCCGCCGCATTGAAAACTCGGGCATATGAATGCGCGGCCAGCTGACGCGCGCCAGCGGCGACTTGAACATCCAATGCTGTTCAGGCATCGTTTCGGTCGAAAGGCTGCCGGTTGCGCTCTGAGACGGCAGCGCTGCCGCCGAGTTCGGCGTTGCGGTCGCAGAAGGAAGTGACAGCGAGTTACCGTTCGGCTCTCGGTTGTTTGCTCGATCACGGCCAAAGGGCCACAAGCGAAAACGCGATTCCTCGGCGCTTGCCTTTGCGCAGCACACGGAGAACAGCAGCCCCAGCAGAACACACGCGATGTGTCGCATTGCCTTCAATGCCTCCTACATCGTTGAATATTCGTCCATGAAGAGCGGGGGAGTCTTCCAAAAACACCTCAAGGCGCCCAGATTGGTTCGGCGGCTGAATTCGCACCGGTAGCCACCGCCGAACGCGCGCAGTGCTGTCATACGTTGTGGCGGCGGACGATTTGGCGTAGGATGGCCGGAGATTCTCGTAGTTCAGGCTGGAAAGCCTGACTTGCCAATCAATTCGCGATCTTCTCTCGATGCTGACGACGATAATTGGCCTGATTGGCGCCGGACGCATGGCCACCGCCCTGGCACGCGGGTTTGTGCGAGCTGAAATTGCTCGGCCGGAATCGATCTTTGCTAGCGACCCCTCTCAAGCCGCACGCGATTCGTTCGAAGGCCAAGTGCCGGGTGCAACCATCGTCGCCGAGAACCAGCCGGTC
>DASXWB010000140.1:0-2230 GCA_036503915.1 Lacipirellulaceae bacterium
TACCGGTTGCCGTCGCACTGTTGACGTTGAGCGGAAAGTCAGGAATGTCCTGCGTTACAAATCCGGCGTTCTCTTGCGACCAAAGTTCGTTAAAGCCGTTGCCATTCCAATTCAGTATTTTGAGTGTGGCGGTGGCCGAAAGGAGTGAGCCCGTTGTCGACCGCATAAACAGCTCGTAATCCCCGTTACCGTCCACATCGCGAGCGCCATCAATCACATGATCGGGCAGGTTGTACAGCACTGCGCCAGATAGGGAATCGAGAACTAGCGCATGCCACTTTTCGTCGCCGGTTTCGTTATAGGCTGAGGTACCGATCTCTGGTCGCCCGTCGCCCGTGATGTCGCGCACCGGAAACGCGGCCGGGCGATGCGCCGTTTGCTTGCCGGCGAGTCTTGGATCAAACACATGCGTCCAGAGCTGCACAAGGTTTCCGGCCGCATTCCACCCGAGCACCGTGATGAAATCCTGAAAGTCACCCATCACGATGAATTCTTCGCGCCCATCGCCCGTGAAGTCGTAGGCGCCGAACCAACCGTAGCCGCGGCCGCTTTCGTTGGCGGCCGGCTTGAAGCTGCCCGTCCGCTCGACCGCGCCGCTGTTAATATTCAGCACATAGACGTTGTTCCATGGCGTCAGCGCTACTTCGTTCGTGCCGTCGTTGTCGAAGTCGCCCACAATGAGATTCGGGATGCCGTGCATTGTCGGAATTTGCGGCGACTGCCATTGCTGAACCCAGCCGCCGTTCTGATAGACCGAAAGACGCACGACGCCCTGGCCGAACGTCGTATCAAAGACCTCGCCCTCGATTTTCTCCATGCGGCCGTTGCCAGGGATGAAATCGCCGACGCGGCGGATCGACGACGTGTTTTCCGCGGTGAGCGAGCCATTGCCGGCTAGATCGAAATACGGTCCGCCGATGCCCCATGACATCCGCTCCGCGCTCGTCATGGAAATCGGCGACGTGGGAATCGGGACGACGTGTTCTCCGGCGCCCGGAGATACGGCGATCCAGCTCTCACGCGATCCGATGAAGTCGGACCACAACACTTGCGCGCCCGTCACGATGTCTTGAGGAATCGTCGCTTCGCCCGTGAGACGCTTGTTGCCGCGATGCTGGTGCCACTCCAATCGGTTCGTTGGTTCGTCGACGGGCGGCGCCCATGGAAGAGATGCTAAATCTTCATTTACCACGACAATGTTGTCGATGTACACCGGCGACGAATCGGCTGGATGAGCGCCAAAGAATCCGAACATATTGACGCCGGTAGCGCCGGCCCGCCACGGGCGATCGACCATTCCTCCGGCGTTCACGAGCGTGCCGTTGATTGTAAGGCGATATGTCCGCGACGTGCCGTTCAGGTCGTATCGAATATGCAGCACAGCGCTCGGCGAGATCGAAGCCAACAATGTATTGGTGTTGTGGTCAAAGGCGAAGCCCTGCGGTGCGCCCGGGTTGACGCGGAAGCTGTTCCACACGGTTGTGTCGCCAACCGTGGTGGGAGCCGTGCGATCCGGACCGCCGTAGCCAAGGCGGAAATCGATAAAAGTCCAGTCGCGCGTGCCTGTCGCCGGCGGCAGGAACAGATCGAACTCGATCGACCCGTTCTGGAAGTCGGACGGATCGTCGGAAAAAACCGATCGCCAGCTGACAATCGGCTGGGCGACGCCTGCATCATCGATGACCAGTGTCTTGTTGCCGACGCCACCGAATGGCGGAGTGTAACTGCCGCCAAGCCCCGCCACTTGAATGAAGGCCTCGGGCCCCATCGCATTCCAGAACTGGTCGGCGCTTTCCGGGAGCGCATTCACCGCATCGTTCTGAAAATCGTCGTTCAGCAGAGTGACGCTCGGTGCCAGCCGCGATTCCAAATGCTCGAACCGTGGCAACCAGCCGCAATCCCGTCCGACACGCGACAACCTCTTACGACGGAGAGGCGCTTGTCTCGAGCGATACCATGGCCAATCCGAGAAATGCATGAACGGCCCTTGTCGCGCGCAGTGAAGGTTTTTTACGATACCACAGGCACGCGCAATCAACAAGCGATTGGTGTGCTCACGTTAGTTCGTGCCGACTGCTTCTCGACAAGATCTTGGATCGAATAAAAAAATGTCGGCTCCCGCAAACGAAGATGAACTGGAGCTCCGGCTCAGTGAGCCGACGGTCGCCGTTCAAAATGCGCTTGCTAAATTACCGGGCGACTTAATTGTTCTCGGCGCGGGCGGCAAAAT
>DASXWB010000141.1:0-2121 GCA_036503915.1 Lacipirellulaceae bacterium
GGAATGAAGCGCAGCGCAGAACGGGCCAGCGCGCCGGGCGGCGGGGCACGCGTCGTGGCAGAAAAGCTCGCGAAGTTCTACGCCGCTGACGCAAGTAACATCGAACTGCACGCGGTCGGACACAGTGCCGGTGCGGTTTTCCACGCGGAATTCATCAATCGTGCCTGTGAATTAAAGGTGCCCTTTACTTCGGTCCATTTTCTAGCGCCGGCAATCCGAGTGGACAGGTTCAAAAAGCGGCTCCTTCATCTGATGGGGAACGACGTCGGACTTATTCGCATTTACACGATGGCAAAGGATTGGGAGCTTGACGACAACGTCGCCCAAGCGTACCGCAAGTCGCTGCTCTATTTGATTTACTATGCTTTGGAGCCCGAGAGAGAGGCTCCCATTCTGGGCCTCGATGAATCCTTGCATGCCGATGCAGATCTGCGAAAAGCCTTTGGCTTGGGTGGTAACCCCCAAAAGGACGGCGAGGTCATCTTTTCAAAGACCCGCGCCAGCGACGGCAATCGAGCCAGCACTTCCATAACGCATGGCTGCTTTGATAACGATGCGCCGACGATGAACAGCGTCGCCCGCTGGATACTCAAGCGCGATGAAATCCGCACGCTGCCGGCCGCACTGTCGCGCGAGTGTGCCGAAGCCCAGCGAGAAATGATCGAGCGAGCGCCGCCGCTTGGCCCAGCAGGCTTCGGCGGGACCGGCGCGCCGGCCCAACCATTTGCACTCGCAGCGCTGGCCCCCGGCGCGGCGGGTTTTGCCGGCCCGGACGCGAGCGGCAGACGCCTCGCACTTTGCATCGGTATCAACGCCTATCCGACAGCACCGCTTTACGGCTGCGTCGCGGATGCCGAAACATGGCGCAATGCGCTTATCGCGCTGGGGTTCAGCATTGAGATTCTACGCGATGGCGAGGCAACGCGCGACGCGATTATTTCCAACTTCGGCCGTATGGTTGACGGCAGCAGGGCGGGAGACGTCGTGGTGCTGCAGTTCGCCGGACACGGCACGCAGTTGCCCGACGCCAGCGGCGATGAAATCGGCGAGGACAGCGTGCAAGATGAGGCGTTATGTCCGTTTGACTTCGACAGCGGGGCCTACGTGATCGACGACGACATAGCGGCTATTTTCCGCCGCATTCCAGACGGCGTGAATGTCACCGGCTTTTTCGACTGCTGCCATTCGGGAACGATCTCGCGGTTCGCGGTGGGCACATCCCAAACCCCGCAAAGCGGCGAGCGGCCTCGATTCATGAGGGCCACGGCGGAAATGATTGCCGCCCATCGCGACTTCCGCCGACGCGGCGGCGGCGCACGAGCGGCCGGCCCGCGCGCTCCCGAGTCGATGCGGGAGGTCGTGTTCTCCGCCTGCCTATCGACCGAGGTCGCCTGGGAAAGCGGTGGACATGGCGAATTCACAGTCCGCGCCATGGACGTTCTGCGCGGCGGGATTGAAAATCTCACGAACGAGGAATTCCAACAACGGGTCGTTTCGGCGTTCGGCGCGTCTCCGCGGCAGCATCCTTACCTGGATTGCTCGCCCGCGCTGCGCCAAGTACCGCTGCTGCGGCATATTTCCACGAGAGCGCACTGCGGACCGCGCGCACTTCTGGGCGCAACGCCCGATCTCGCCGCCGTGGCGCGCATGTTGCGCGCCGCGGCCGCCGCCATTGATTCTCCTTGACCGGCATGTCAACTGACCACGACTACCTGCCCCCGAGCGTTCCCGAGGCAACCCGGCAGGTCGCCCAAACGCGCGACGCTCGCGAAGCCGGGCCTGTCGCCGACCGGGGCGACCGCTGCCCGGAGGATAAAGTTCTATTTCACATCGACAAACGAGTGACACGGGCCGTCCTTGGCCAGCCCTATGAACGCCGGTCGCACGATCCTTTATACAGGCCGCTCAAGATTTTTACGCTTGATCCCTCGGCCTCTCGGCTCGAAGGATCGGTGGCCACGGTTAACGTCCCTTTTGAGCCACTGACCGAAGGACCGACAGGACAAGTTTTCGAAGTCGATGTGAACCGTCATCGCGGCTCGCACCTGGAGCGAGTCAACCTAGAAGACCCAAGAATTCTAATTCAGAACGGACGCGACCCATCGCCGGCTGATCCCTTGT
>DASXWB010000142.1:0-7825 GCA_036503915.1 Lacipirellulaceae bacterium
GGCCCGTCACCCGGGCGCGTTTTCACGACTGGACCGATTGAGCTCGATGGCGCGCGGCCAGGCTATTGTGCGAGATCTGATTCGCAGCTCGGACGGCGACAAGTTCATCGAGTATCTCGCGACAACCCGTGGCGGCCGCAAGCTCGGCAGCACGCTCGCGGGGGCGCGACAGGGGACTGATCTGAATGAGCCGACCGGCCGCATTTACACCGCGGACGATCTACTGGCGGCTCTCGACCAGATGTCGGCGGCTCGAACTGACCGGACGCGCTAAAGTGCTTCAGCGCATGGTGGTGCGCGGGCGAAAGCCGTCGTGGCTCGCAGCCGGTTGCGGCATACCGGCCAGACTCATCGGGCTGATTTGCACCAGTTGAGGTGCGCTCCCATAGTTCTGCGTAACGGGAGGGCCGTAGATGACCGTTCCGGGCGGCACGGCGGCGTTTGTATATGGTTGCGGGGCGTAGTATCCCGGCAGCCGGATTCTCGGCACCGCAGGTGCCGAAGGCGCGGCAGGCGGAGATGGAACCGCGCGCAAGCGCACGCCCAACCCGCTCGGGTCGCCGCCTGGTATCGCCACTCGCGGTGGGGCGGACAGCGTGGATACAGCCGCAACCGATTGCGAGATTTGCGGCGGCCGCCAGGGGCTGACCACCTCCACGTCGACCAGATTCACGTCAGGAGTGCTCGTCGGCAATTGGCTTGCGCCGAGCTCGTTGAACGACGCCTGCGCAGCGGCGTGCTTCGGCGCCGCCGGCGTGCTCGACTGCGTGACAGCCGGCGCTGCGTTTGACAACGCAACTTGAATTGGCACCTCCGGCCGAGGTCCTGCAAATCGGAGGTCGCCATCATCCGTCGGAATTGCGACCTTTTCGTTCGGCGTTGTCGCTAGTTGGGCGATGCGCGGTTCGCTTGAAGGCGCAGCTGACTCGGTGGGCGAATTCCACGCCAGAGCGCCAAGCGGCGCGGGCTGTTGTTGCGGGGCGGTTGAACTCTGCATCACCGGCAGCGGATCGCCGGGATAATACGGCTGCGCTTGGCCCGGCATGAGCGCTCGCGTGGCCGGCGGCGGAACGCGGTCGGGGGCGAGAAAGGGGTTCGCAATGCCGCCCGACGGAGTTTTGCAACCGATCTGAACGCTCAAAAAGACCAGCATCGCCACATGAGCGACGCGAGACATGTTCGGATGAATTCGTTTCATCCGCGAAGATCCTTAATTCGCGCATCGTGCGCCGAGGAGAAGTCGACGAGCCACATTGCTGTGGTTGACCGACGCTTCAAAAGTCAGTCGGTCGCTGGCCGTTCGCGGAGCGGTTCCGTTCGGGGCGTCGCAAGCATAGCGGCGGCCTTGCGACTCTCCAAGACTGATTGGCGACTGCCTGCACGAGGCCGATAGCAATAAAAAAAGCCGGCGATGCTATCGCCGGCTTGCATGAAAGGCGTTTCGATGCGCTTACTGCTGGCTAACCGCGACTGCGCGGCTGGGCGTCACGTAGGGATTGATGATCACCAGCGGCTGCGGCTGCGGGCTTACCGCGGCGCTGCGATCGCTGGCTTCACTTATCGGTGCCTTTTCAGCATTCGGCACGTACGGGTTGATGATCGTCAGCGGCTTGACTTCGGGCGCCACCTCGGGCGTCATTACCCACGGGCCATAGGCAAACGGGCTATAACCGTAGGTGCGCGGCACCGGGTAGCTGTAGTACACCGGCGGGTGCAGTGCGAAGTAGGGGACGTTGTTCAGCAGCTCGCGGTACAGGTCGGCAAAATCCGAGTCGTCGTCATCGACGAAAACCCCTGCACCGAAGCCATGGCCGAAGCCCTTGCCGAAGCCCTTGCCGTGACCATTGCGGTTGCCATGACCGTCGCCGCGTGCACTAGGACGCGCAGCACCTCGGCCGAATCCGTTCGCGGCCAGCGCCGAGTGCAAAGGCATCCCCACGAGCAAAGCGGAGAGCGTGAACAGGATCAAGATTCGTTGTTTCATCAATGGGTCCTCAGGGTGGCCGTCGTCGGGAATGTGCAGGTGGTCTACCTTCCAGGCTAATTACCGGCCAAACGGGAATCAACTCGCGATTCCATGCCCCCGGACCGCTAGAATGGCTCTATGGATCGTGCGGGTTTGACCAGACACATCAAGGAGCAGGCCGGCGAGTTGGGGTTTTCGCTCTTCGGCGTTTGCCCGGCCGCGCCGCCCGCCGGACTGGCCCGATTCGACGAGTGGTTGGCGGCCGGTTATGCGGGCCAGATGCATTATCTGGCCGATCGCCGTGACGCGTATGCCGACCCGAGTAGCATTTTGGACGGGGCGCGAAGCGTCGTCATGCTGGCGATGAACTACCGCACTGCCGAGCCGGACGCGCCCGGCGGTGGTGAGGGCCGTGTCTCGCGCTATGCCTGGGGCGAGGCCGACTACCACGACCTCCTGCGCGACCGGCTGAAGAGGCTTGCTGACTTTTTGCGCGAGCAAGAGCCGGCGGCAAAGGCTCGGGGCGTTGTCGATACGGCGCCGCTCCTGGAGCGAGAGTTCGCCCAGCTAGCAGGCCTCGGGTGGGTTGGCAAGAACACGCTACTGATCAATCGCCAGCGAGGAAGCTGGTTCTTTCTGGCCGCGCTGCTTACGGACATCGAGTTGGCGTATGATGCGGCTCACGAAGCCGACCATTGCGGCACGTGCCGCGCATGCCTCGATGCGTGTCCCACGAGCGCATTCCCGCAGCCCTACGTGCTGGATGCTTCGCGCTGCATCAGCTACCTGACGATCGAGCTGCGCGAGGCTGTTCCTCGCGATTTGCGTGCGGGCATGGGCGATTGGCTCTTTGGTTGCGACGTGTGCCAGGATGTTTGCCCGTGGAATTCGCGCGCCCCGCAGAGCCGCGAAGCAGTTTTTGAACCGCGCGCGGACAGCAATCCGATCGACCTCGCCGGTTTGTTCGAATTGGATGAAGAGGCGTTCCGGCGGCGCTTTCGCAACACGCCGTTATGGCGAGCCAAGCGGCGCGGCCTGTTGCGCAACGCGGCGATTGTGCTCGGCAACCGGCCGACGCGTGACGCCATCCCCGCGCTCATTCGCGGCCTCAATGACCACGAGCCGCTCATTCGCGGTGCTTGTGCATGGGCGCTAGGACGTCACCCGTGCGCAGCCACTGCGGAATCGCTCGATCGCCGGCTGGAGGTTGAAACGGATACGGAAGTCGTGCGCGAAATCGAAGAGGCAATTTCCGCCCTAAGTCGTTAGCGGACAGCTTGTGCCACCCATGCGGCATCGCGCGATCGTGCCGGAAAAATGGACAAACAGGCAAAATGCTATGTTTGAATGGGGCGGAAAATCTATTCTTTTTGGGAGCATGATTTAATGACCTCTTCAAGCTCCGGTCTGTGGTGGCGAGTTCGCAATTCAGTGGAGCAATGGATGCACAGTCGCCGGCAGGAATGCGTGCATTGTCGCGAATGCGAAAGTGAAATCACGCCATTCGTGTCGCACTGTCCAGTGTGCGGCCAGGCGAATCCGGCCAAGGTTTCTGCGTCTGCGGCCGTTTTCCCGGCCATCGGCAGTGTTCTCGTGTTACTGCTGGCGTGGGTGCTGTTGGCGATTTTTTGACGGCCGGCGGCGCGCGTTCCAGGTCACAACCGGGTGGCTGGGGTAACGCCCCAGCAGTGTTGCGAGTTGCCGGGGCGATGCCCCAGGCACCCGCGAGTGCGCGACTCAGCCATGAGAGGCGACGCCGAGGTTGACTCTACACGTCGTGCACGGCAAGAATTGCCATCATGCACGCCGAGTTCGGTGAACTTCGCCTTGGTCCCGTGAAACTGGATTTTCCGGTGGTCCAGGCCGCGCTGTCCGGCTATAGCGACCTGCCCATGCGCGTGATCGCGCGCCGGCTGGGCGCGCCGTACACGCTTTGCGAAGTGATGCTCGACCGGTTCATTGTCGAGCTCAAGCCGCGGCGCAAGAACCGCCATTTTTTGATGGTGGCCGACGAGGAGCATCCGACCGGCGGCCAGTTGATGGGAGCCGACCCGGCGGACTTTGGCCCCGCGGCCCGGCGGCTCGTGGAGCATGGCTTCGACGTCATCGACATCAACTTCGGCTGCCCGGTGAAAAAAGTGCTCGGGCGCTGCCGCGGCGGGTACCATTTGAGCCAGCCGGCCGTGGCGCTGGAAATCGTGAGCCGCGTGCGCGAGGCGGTGCCGCAAAGCATTCCGGTCACGGTCAAGATGCGGCGCGGCATCGACGACTCGTCCGAGAGCCGCGAAAAGTTCTTCGAGATTTTCGACGGCGCGTACGAACGCGGCGTAGCGGCGATCACCGTGCATTGCCGCACCGTTCACCAGCGATACGATGGACCCTCGCGCTGGGAATTTCTCCGCGAGTTGAAGCGGTATGCGGGGGAGCGCATCATCCTGGGCAGCGGCGATTTGTTCAACGCCCAGGCCTCGATCGACATGATCCGCTACACCGGCGTGGACGGCGTCACGGTTGCCCGCGGCGCGATTGGCAACCCGTGGATCTTCGGCCAGACGCGAGCGCTTGCCGCGGGCGGAGCGCTTCCCGACCCGCCAACGCTGCATGAGCAAGCCGCTGTGATCCGCGAGCACTACCGGCTGGCCGAAGAAGTTTACGGTGCCGACAGGTGCCTGCCCGATATGCGCAAGTTCGCGATCAAGTATTCGCAGCTTCACCCGCGGCATCAGGAGGTGCGCGACGAATTCTGCGCCGTGCGCCAGCCGGGAGCGTGGCGCGACGTGCTGGATAAATGGTACAGCGTCGACGCGCCCGGCGTGCATCCGCCGGTGACCGAGCCCAATCCGCTATCCAGCGACGCCCCTCTGGCGGTTGCCTAGGGCTGCTTCAAGGGAGTGGTCGTGTAGCCGCCAGTCTGACACGAACTGGGTCGATTTGTCGGCATCGCGCGAAAATGCTGCCGACAGGCAACCAATCGTGGTTTCGCGCCGTGTCCCGCTAGAATCCCAATGATTCTCCGTCGCAAATTGGGAACAGGAATTGCTCCTCGTCTCGCAGGAACAAATCTCGTAGGAACAAAGGCGTTGTCACTCGACGCCATTTACTAGCGGCGGTGCATTTGCCCGAGCGCATCTTGAACTTCCACTTGGAGAGTTCAGCCATGACTACCCATTGCTTCAATTCGAGTTGTCGCGTTTTTATTCTCGGCATCGTCGCATTATCACTTGCAATCTTCGCACTGCCCGCGGTCGCGCAAAACGTGCGCGTGGCGCAGCGCGAGGATGCCGGCGAAAGCGCGAGTGACGACCCGGCTGATACTGGTGAGTTGACCGTCTATCCAGATGCTCAACAAGACGAGGGCGAAGTTCTATCGGAGGAAGAGCAGGCCGCGGCGCTGGCGCGGCGTGGCGGCGAACAAGTCGGCGACGATCCAAATAACCTTGCAATGATATTGGGCATGCACGTGCAGGAAGCCGATTCGGGACGCGTGAAAGTCGTTGACGTGGCCGCGGCCTCCCCGGCGTTTGAGAGCGGAGTGCGCGAGGGCGACGAGATCATTTCCTTCGACGGCTTCACGGCGAAGTCCTATCGCGAATGGATCGACGGCATCCGCAGCCTCGTGACCGATACGCCCGACGGATCGGTCGTGAGTGTCGAGCTGCTGCGCGGGGACAAGCGCATCACGGCCGAAATTCAAACGCCCGAGGCCAAGGCCGACGACGTTCGCAGGCTCGGACCGCTGGGCCAGCAGATTACCGAGCAGCAGGCGCAGGGCCAAGGTGCTCCGCTGCCGGCAAATCAGCCCTACGCTCCCGGCGTCATCTCGGATAACGACGTGTTCATCAACGATAGCGGATTTTTCGACGACGACCTGGCCGGCACAACCGATCGGGCCGTCGCCGAGATCTTTCGTATTACGCCGCAGCAAGCCGCGCCGCAGCAAACAGCGCCGCTGAATCCGCCGAATCAACCGGGTGGGCAAGCCGCCGCTGCCGCCGCCGGGCAGCGGACTCCGCCGAATGCGGCCCGCGCGCGACAAAACCCGGTTCGACCTAACAATCCAGGCGTAGGTGGTGCCGGCCGCATTGGCATGGCCGGTTTCCGCGATGACACGAACGGCATGGTCGTGATGCTCGACGTGGGTGGGCTGGCGCCCGGCAGCTATCCGGTCGGAATTGAAGACGCGGGTCTCATTCTCGGCGGCCAGCGACCGATGCGCAGCGCTCGGAATAACCTGGCGCCGTCGGAGCGCGACGTGCGATCGCAAGAGCGCATGAATCGCGTCAGGCGGCCGTTCGATCGGAGGACGAACTCGCTGCAACTCGACAATCCACCAGCCAACGCTCCGCGGCCGCGCCCGCAACTGCGCCAGGCGCCGCGCGAAGGCACCGGCAATCAGGACCAGTGGCAGACACAATCGACTCCATCCATACCACGAACCGTTCTCGCACAGGTCACCAACGAGAACTCCGGCAGCGGCACCGCGACGCCGCCCACCGGCCAGGTGCAGCCAAGCTCGACGCCGCCGACCGGCGAAGTAAATCCAAACTTGACTCCGCCGACCGGCGAAGTTAATCCGAATTTGACCCCGCCGACCGGCGAGGCAAATCCCAATTTGACGCCGCCGACAGGCCAGGTGTTGCCACCCGGCGCGCCGCCAACGGGCCGTGTGCTGCCTTCAGGAACCTCGCCAACGGGCCAGCCAGATCCCGATGCGGTGGGCGACGAGGGCCTTGTTGGACTCGACGACAGCGACATCGCCAGCGGCAATACGCTCAGCGGATCGACGCTGGCGCTCGTTGGCATGCTGACTGTCGACCAGAGTGGAACGGGCCGAATGCAGCAAGTGGTCGAGGGCGTTCGAGTCCGCGATGTGGTGGGTCAGGCAATCGTTATCTATGCGCCGGCGACTCCACCGACAACGACCGTGCCGCCCAATACGAATGTTTCGGGAACGCGCGGGGAAACTGCGACTGCAGCCGCCGCTGCGGCCGCCGCGGCTCAGCAGCAGCCGCCCGGCACCAATGTGCCCGGCACCAATCAGCCGCGGCAACTGCCCGGCGCTGCCCCACAGCAGCTGGCGACCACGGCCCCAATAACAGGCACGCCGACGCCCGTCGCGGCTGGCGTTATTCGACTGATGTCCGATCGCCGTCCGAACGCGAGCGCTCCGGGCACTACTGGCGCGACCGGCCGGCAAAACCAGCGGGTCCAGCAGCCGACGGCCCGCCAGCCCGCAGATGCGGTCACGCGCCCGGCGCAAACTCCCAATCAATAGCAACACCCAAAGGCACGCCTTGCGCTCCAATTGGAGTTCCTCGATCAGGTGCCGCCATGTGCTGGTTTCTTTGTGCCAACCCGATCGTGAATGAATGGTTGCACCAGACCGTGGACGATGCGTGTCGCAAGGCGCGGGCGCTCGTTCCGCTGCTCGCGGCCGACTTGCTGAAGGTAGACGACGCGCTGGAAGCGGAAGAAGTATTCATCAGCGTGCGTGTTGCCGCGCCGGTCGTCGCGCGCCGGCGGACGGTTCCGCGCGCTGGTTTATTCATCGTCCGGCCAAGTGAAGCCCGCTCGTGGCGCGTTTCATCTCAGCTTCGGAATAAACCATTTGAACTTCTCGCCCACGCCTGGAGCCGTTTTTTGCTCTGGCTCGGCCGCCACTGACGGCGAATCTTTCTGGCGGGCCGGCTGCTTCGCGCGCGGCAACGGCGGAGTATACGCGGCCAGGAAGCGCGGCCAATAGCCCTCCAGCAGGCGCATGCAATCGGTGATTTTGCCGTGCTCGTGGGAATCTTGCGCCGCCTCGATCAACTTCACCAGCTGCAGTCCCTCGATCTTCTGCCACGAGTAAAAAGTGAG
>DASXWB010000143.1:0-5131 GCA_036503915.1 Lacipirellulaceae bacterium
TGGGGCAAAAATCAAAGCCGGCTCTGAAAGAAAAAAGAGAAAAGGTGTCAGCAACCCAAAGCTCGATCCGCGGCGCGTCCGGTGCCACTGGCTCGGCCAGTGCTTTTGACGCCAGGGCCTTGCGGATGATCGCCCCAGTCCGACACTCCAGCATCTTGAGTTCCAGCGCAAGCTGATGTCTACACGTCACTATCGCATCGCACTCCCTGATGATTGGTATGGCACTGGCGAAGCCAGTGGCACCCAAGCAACCGAAAGCTCTGCCGGCCCACTACTCGCCGGCAGCGCCCGCCGGCTCACTTGCGCGGGCAACTTCCACCGCGTACGTGTGCGTCGGCCCGTGCATGTTCGAACGGAACACGATCCACTTTCCATCGGGCGTGAACATCACGTTCGGTTCCAGCTCGTAGTCATGCTGCGACATATCGACGAGCCGCTCGGCGCGGAGGACACCGATCTTCACCCGTTCGGCCGCTTTCTCGGCGAGACCCTTCATCGCGATGAGTTGCGGCCGGAACAGATAGATCCACTGGCCGTTGCCGGGCGGGTGAAGCCGGGTGTGGCTGGGCGTCATGGCGGCGACGCTGTCTGGCCCGCCACCGTCGCCGGCAAACAGCCTGCCGTCCGGCGAAATATTATAGTGCACCGACCACTGCTGGCGCTCGAGGTGGTACCACGTGCGAGCGCCCGTCTCGATGTTGTAGCCGGCCAGCCAGAACACGAGGCTTCGCGGCGTTTGCAAGTCGTACCAGATTGTTTTGCCGTCGTTGCTGAAAAACTCGTGCCCGGCAATCTCCATGTCCATGGTTCGCGGGTGCACCAGGCGCAGGTCGGAGCCGTCGGTGCGGATCGTCCAAACGCGATCGACATAGTGCCACGGTCCTTCATGGCAGAAGAGGATTTGCTGCGGATCCGTGGGCGAGCATTGGAGGTGGTTCAGCCAATCGTTGCTGCGATGAATGATCCTGGTCTCACCGTTAGCGACGTCGACGGTGTACATCACCATCGGGAGGCCGGCCGCCCACCGCCCCGCGAGGCCTCGCTCGCGACGACCGGACGGCGTCGTTCGCGGCTTGGCTTCGCCGTCGCGGTCGACCGCCACGCCGACAATGAGAGTTTCGTCCGAATTCAGCGCGACGTTGCCGCTGCGGAGCCCTTCTGGCAGGTCGGCAACGCGGCGCGCTTCCTGCGTATCGAGTTTCGCCGCCCAAACGGCGCCCTCGCGCAGATAATAAACGTCGCCCGTCTTCCGGCCCGTGACGAGGACACGCACCCGGCCGCGCACGACCGGCTCCACGTCTCGCGATTCCAGATCGACGGCCGAAATCCCGCCACGCGTTGTGATCACCATTTTCTTGCCGTCGGCCGAGAAGGCGTACTGGTGAAAGTACAGACTCGCGCTGCCCGGCTCTCGCGACAAACGAACAACGCGGTGCCCGGTTTGCGGCTCGATCCACTCAACGGGCGGTTCCTCGTCTGCATAAGTAGCTGGCGTCGCTGTTAATATGGTGAAGAGCGAAAACGCTGCCAGACAAAATGTGATGTAAGACATGGCAAACTTTAGTTTTTGGATCACGAAAGCAAGAAAGTACGAAATCACAAGATTGAAAATAAGCACGTTTGTTCCCTATTTCGTGCTTGTCGCTTTGGTGACAATGCCGGGATTTTTTTCACGCGCGCCTTGCGGCAGACCAGAAAACTACCAGCGTGGCCCATATCCAAGCTGATGGTTCAGGCACGTTCGCGGCGCGAAGCGTAGTTCCATCGACGATTGAGGAACCAAAATTGGCTCGCCAAAGTTCATACTGGGCGATACCAATCAGGCCACCGATGGAATCGTTTGGAAGCAAGACTTTTGGGGCTTGCCGAAAAAGTCCCCTAGTCATCGGCCACGTTCCCATCGTCGCGGCCGCCGTAAGAACTCCACACCACTTTGTCGACGTCATACGAAACAGCTTGTACTGAACCATCGCAGAAGGACATATTCAGCCCCCCCGGATGCGCGCTTCCATAGCGCGTAAAGTGGTTCGCTGTCAGGATATCGTCGTCTTGTGCGGGCAGCTCGCCGATCCAGCGGGTATTGTCATAGTCATACCCTTGGTACATTGAGTTGTTGTCGCCGCCGTTGTTCTTCGTGTATGTTTGCGTCTCCCCATAACCGGTGTCGTAGAATCTGGGCAACATCATTTTTTCGCCCACTAATACGGTTTTCGACGTACCGTCGGTAATTTGACTCAGTTTGGCGCCAGTCATCATTGTCGAAACACCGTCGAAGTCGTTGTTGGGAGCACTCGGATTGTAAATTGTGAGGAGAGCGTTCTCCATTCCAGGACACTTAGGCCAACCCCCGGCGCAATCGGTTGCTGTCGGTGGCGGTCCGTTTGGAGGGAATCCCTTGCCGGTGGCCGGTCGTCGATTTCGACCACCATTGATGCCGTAGTCCGTCTTGGCCAACAAATCAGGAACAGTGGCGTTGTAGGGCAGGATTTCGTTACCAGTATCATCCGAGTCGGCGTATTTGCCATTTGGATTGCGAGATGGTAGAGCCCGCGCTGGGCGCCGGCTAGGACAATTGAACGACGGTATTACGGCTGAAAGCTGCTTCTTCAATTCCTCGGCTTTCTGCGCCGGTGGAAGCCCCTTGCCGACGTCGCGAACAGCACCCTCTTCAAGGTAGGGAGTTGCTTGGTAGATCCAGCCTCCAGGCTGTTGCGGACCATAGCCTTTGTCAGGATCTCCCATCCAGGCAAATCCCCAACCGCCGTGCGGGAATGTCTTCTGAGTGCTCTCGTGATTGAGGCACGCTAATGCAATTTGCCTTAGGTTGTTCTTGCACTGAGTTCGCCGGCCAGCCTCGCGCGCCGCTTGAACGGCGGGCAGCAAGAGCGCGACAAGGATTCCAATGATGGCGATTACCACCAAGAGCTCGACAAGAGTAAAGCCAGACGTGCGTCGACCTGACCTATGTGATACGCATCGCCTCACGATAGTCTCCACGAAAACGATCGTGACCCAGCAGATTTTGTCTAACAACAAATACTCAATGGACAACGCAGTTCAAACTGAAATCTGTTTCGATGAAGTAGCTATCCAAGAGCTTAGCAACTTATCGGATTCCTAGGTGCCGGCTAGCACTCATTCTGTATAATCCTAAGCGAATCCTGTGTTAACTGGCTGCCAGAATCTGCCCTTGCTTTGAGACAAATTCTCGCGGAATGATTGCGAATCGCGGACCAACGTGTCCAGCGTTCGATCCGCAGCTTCCTGCCGGACCTCAATGCGACCTCCAGAACAGTTAGCCGGCCATGCCAACCGTCGAACGGCCCAGCGTCTTTCGATATTGGCGTGGCGTCATTCCAGCCAACTGTTTAAACGCTTTATTGAACCGGCTCAGCGATTCGAATCCCGAATCGTGCGCAATGTTGACGACCTGTTCGTCAGTTGACACCAGTTGACGCTGGGCATGTGCGATGCGGTGACGCGTTATGAGCACGTTGAGCGTCGTGCCAAACGTCTTGCGGAATAGTGTGGCGGCGTAGTCGGGATGCAATCCGACGCATTCCGCGATGTCCTTGATCTGAATGCGCGATGTGTAATTTCGAGCGACAAAGCACGCCATCGACTCGGCCTTTTCCAGATTAGTTTGCTGCTGTTTGCCATCGGCGCGCGGGGTCAAAACGGGCATTGCTTCTTTGTTTTGCACAAACTGCGACAAGCGCAACATTCGTGCTCGCAGCTCAAGAACAATGACGTCACGCTCTATGTGGGATCCGCCGGTAAAGTCGCGATGCCATTGATCGAACAATTGGCGGTCGAGCTGGCCGCGAGCCCGCCGGCGATCGGCGATGACCTGGCCCTGGGTTAGGGCGGTTAGCATTTGTTCGGGCACTCCCCATTGAAGCACCCAACCGAAAGGCACCGTGACGACATAGTAGAAATTAAGCTTGTCGAAGCCAATGATTTGATGCGGCACGGCTGCCCAGAACGCCGTCACCTGGCGAGCCTCGACCGTAACATGCTGACCGCCGAACAAGTACGTCAGACTTCCACGATCCAAGAAATTGATCTCGATTTCATCATGACGGTCCGGCCGCGGCATCCGCCGTGGCTCCCAGATTTCGCACGTAAAGCCATAGGGTGCGAAGTCGGGACGCCGGGAATCGAAATGCTGCAAATCCATGGACCTCAGTATAGCGCATAAAACGCTCGGAATCCAGGAAGATTAGAACAATTCAGTGAGGCAAAATGACCTTAGGCCAGGACCGAGGCGGAGTTCATGGTGCTTCTCAATGCATCTGGTGTGAAGGGTCCGGCAATGGACTGCGAGGATGCGTTTTTTCATGAACCCCCGATCAATGAAAAAACGAGCGCACGCGGTCTGGCCGTCCATGTTGACGATCCAGTTGTGCAAAAAGCGCTCGAAATTATTTGGGCCGATAGTGGCCACCCACTTTCGGTTGGCGATATCGCGCGCCAGTTGCCCGTTACGCGGCGGACACTGGATCGGCGATTCGCCGAAGCTACTGGGCACTCCGTGTTGGAGGAGATCAATACGTGTCGGTTGAGCCGGGCCAGGCAACTGCTGGAAGAGTCGGATCTGCCGGTAAAGAATGTGGCCCGCTTGGCCGGGTTTTCTAGCACCGAGCGGATGCGCGTACTGTTTGTTGAACGCATCGGGATGAGCCCGACGGAATACCGCAGGCGCGCCGGCTCGATGCCGCCGAAGTCCTCGCGTTCAGAATCTAAAAGTACGGAGAAAGGTGAGAGTGGAGGGCACGAATAAGCTCGGTTGTCCTAAAATAAGGGCTAGAATCGCGGGTGCCGTCATTTTTTGGTTGGTAGGATCGAATACTAGGACAATGCTAAGCGACTCGAATCCGGGGTTCAAAACCACCGGCACACGGGAGACATTGAGCTAGAGGCACGTCCGGCAACCATTGTTTCGCAACTTGGTTTTTTTGGGAGGGTTCTAATGATCCAACGACGCAGCAACACGCACTTCCTTATTGCAGCTGTTAGCGCGGTTTGCATTGCAGAAGTCTCTAGGGCCGCGATTGTCATTCCGACCAATCAAAATGGCGCTGACGCGGAGGTTCGCGAAGAGGAGACCGGCACCCCCACACCGCTTTAT
>DASXWB010000144.1:0-7556 GCA_036503915.1 Lacipirellulaceae bacterium
CTTCCGAAGAGAAAAATCCTGAGCACGGCGGCAAGATCAAGTGGAACTTCGAAAAGTTCTTGTTCGACCGCGACGGCCAGCTCGTGGCCCGCTACGAGTCGAAAGTGAAGCCCGATGCGCCGGAAGTGATTGAAGCGATCGAAGCCGAATTGGCGAAAAAGCCGTAGTTAGCGGCGCACGATTTCACGACAAGATGGAAAAGCGATTCGACTGCGTCGTCGTGGGCTCGTGCGTAGTGGACGTGCTCGCGCGGCCGGTGCCGCTTTCGCAGCCGATTGGCCGCGGTCGCCTCGTCGAAGGCGAGCCGTTGCGGCTCACGACCGGCGGAATCGTCTCCAACTCCGGCATCACGCTGGCCCGGCTTGGGATGCGCGTGGCCGCTTTCACATATGTCGGCGATGACGAATGGGCCGAGGTGATTCGCTCGCGCTATGCAGCCGAGGGAATCGACACGTCCAGCCTCATGACGCACCCGGAGCGGGCCACCAGCACGTCGGCCGTGCTGATCGATCCCAGCGGGGAACGCAGCTTCTTGCATTGCGCGGGGGCGCCGCGATGCTTGGAAAAGCAAGCTTTTTTGGAGCGGCTGGATCTGTTTGCCCGCAGCCAAGCGATGCTGCTCGGCTATTACCCGCTAATGACTTCGTTGCAGGACGATTTGCCGGATGTGCTCGCTTCCATTCAGGCGCTGGGTTGTTTGACGGCTCTGGATTCAGCCGGCGACGGCGGCACAATGGATCCGCTCGCGCGAATTCTTCCACACTTGGATTTCTATGTGCCCAATCAAACGGAAGCGGCGCATCAAACCGGGCGCGACGAACCACGCGCGATGATCGATGCGTACCGCGAGGCGGGAGCACAGGGCTGGCTGGGCATCAAGCTGGGCGAGCGCGGCGCGCTGTTAAGCCCGCGGCCGGGTGAATTTCTGGATATCGCGGTAGTGAAGCCGCCCGGCCAGGTCGTCGACACGACGGGCGCCGGCGATTGCTTCTACGGCGCCTTGCTGGCCGGCGTGCTGCGCGGTCTGTCACCGGCCGACGCCGGCAAGCTCGCCGCCGCGGCCGGCGCCTGCTGCGTCACCGGGCTGGGTGCAACCTCGGCAATTCGCGGTTATGACGAAACCGCGCGCCTGGCCGGGATTCAACCGTAGCGGAAATGGTCACTATTGCGACGTTTGACGCAGATCTGAACGCTGGCGGCCTGGCGCGACAGATTTCTCGTGACCGCCATGAAAAACTTTTGCTGGCGGCGGTGTCTTATCGATAAACGCCCTCGTGCGAGCCGTGCATGAGCGAACCGTTCGATGAGCGTGAAGTGAGTGCCGAGCTGCTTGGCCGGTTGCTCGACGAGCACGGGCCGGCCCTGGCGCTCTACGCGGCGCAGTGGACGGCTTCGGCGGACGACTGCGTGCAGGAAGCGCTCATGGAGCTGGCGCGGCAGCCGCAGGAGCCGCAGAACGTGCTGGCATGGCTGTACCGGGTGGTCAAGCACCGGGCGATGAACGCGGCCCGCAGCGAGCGGCGGCGGCGAGAGCGCGAAGCGCGGTCGATGCGCAGCCGCTTTATCGCGCAGCACCGAACGTCGTTCGATCGTTGCGACACGATTGCCATCGCCGACGCACTGGAACGTTTGGGGTCGAGCGAGCGCGAAATTGTTGTGATGCGGATTTGGGGCGGTCTCACCTACGACGAAATCGCGGCCGCCCTATCGACGTCTACCGCAGGCGCTTATCGGCAGTATCAGGCGGCGCTAGAGACCCTTCGAAAGATTTTGGAGTCACCATGTTCGACGAGATAGAAACCGGCAAATTCCCGCTGACGCCAGAGTTGGCCGCGCTCGAGCGGCAACTGACAAAGATGGAGCTGTCGCCGCCGCGGCTGGACCGCGATCGCTTGATGTTCTCGGCCGGCCGCGCGGCGGAACGCACCGCGATGCAGTGCGACGCGACTGGGTGCGCATCGAAGGCTGCTCCGGTCGCTCGTGTCCGCCATTGGTTTTGGCCAGCGACGACCGCTGTCGCGACGGCGGCCTGCCTGCTGCTCGCGGCGATTTTGGCGTGGCAAGTTGAACCGCAGCCGATCGCTCAGCAGGACGCCAAGCCGCAAGTGGCGGCCGAGCCGGCGGTGCCCGCGATACGACCACAAATTCAATTCGTCGCCGACGACTTGGGTTCCCGGCGCTGGATTCCCCCGGCCGACAGTGGTTACCTGGCGATCCGGCATGTCGCGCTCACCCGTGGCGTCGGCGCGCTGAAACTCGACTCGCTGTCCTCCAATGGCCGTGAAGCGACTCTTGGCAAGCCGCCGATGTCCCGTGCTACCGCGCGAGAATTGCTCAACGAGTTACTACCCGAAACCCGCGCACGTACGCGTTCCTAGGTTAACTGCGATGCGCCAATTGAACGCGCTACGCGTTCCCGCCAGGCGAAACATTACGCGAAGGAGTAACTCGATGTTCGCAAATTTCCTTGCTCGTGCGTTGCTGTTGGTTTTTGCGTTCGTGCCACCTGCACGAGCCGAATTGACCTACACCGAATCCGACGACAATGCGCTGACGATCATCCGCATGATGGTCACGCCGGCGGCGGAGCCAGTGCCAGCATTCACGCACCGCCTTGTCAGCCGCGACATCGATCTCAAATCGGGCAACGCAGCTCCCTACTATTACCGCGCCCTGCTGGATTTGCCCAAAGTGATGGAGCATGCCCGCAAAGAGTTCGGCGACGATTTCGACAATTGGTATATCAGCGGCGGTGACGCAACGCCAATCGAGAAGTTGCCGCTCGAACAGGTTCGTAAAGCTGTCAGCATGACCTCTGGACCAATTCGCGAGGGCTTGATGGATGCGGTCAGCCGGCGCACGTGCGACTGGCAACTGGACGTGGAAGGACTGCGCGGCTCGGAAGTCATCAGCTTCCTGCTGCCGGAGTTTCAGACCAGCCGCGAGTTGGGGCGCCTCTTGGCTCTGCGGGCGCGGCTGGCAATTGCCGAGCGGCGGTACGATGATGCGATTGAATCAATGCGCATGAGCTATCGACTCGGGCGCGATGTGGCCCAGCCGCCGTTTCTGGTGTGCGCTCTAATCGGGATAGCGATTGAACAGATAAATAACGGTACGTTGCTGGAGCTCATCGCCGCGCCGGACTCGCCGAATCTTTATTGGGCGCTGACGGATCTGACGTCGCCGCCGGTGGATTTGCGGCCGGCCGTCCGATTCGAGCTTGAATTCGGCCCACGGATGTTTCCCTTCTTTCACCACGCAGAGACCACGGAACGCGCGCCTCAGGAGTGGAACCGGTTATTCACCCGCGCGGTGCAGGACCTGCAATACGTGGTGAATCGCGGCCCCACGCCGCGAACCGAGCCAGGCGCCGGCGTCGTGGCCACTGGCCTCGCGCTGGTGAGCTACTCGCATGCGAAGGAGCAGCTCGTTGCAGAAGGCATGAATCGCGAACGGGTCGAGAAAATGGCGGTCGGCCACGTGCTGGCGATCTACACGGAGCGAATTTACAGGCGATTCGCTGACCGTTACCAACGGCTCTGGTACTTGCCGTTTTGGGAGATGCAGAAGCGAGGCCAAGAGGTGGATGATGAGCTGCGGGGCGCCGGAGTCCTCGGCGGCGGCGAGAACCGCGAGGTGCTGCCGATCGTCGAGACGCTGCTACCAGCGATGCACGCGGCACGCGCAGCTCAGGTGCGATTGGAGCGCGACATCGCCGCGATGCGCGTCATCGAAGCGCTCCGCATGCACGCCGCCGCGCACGACGGCAAGCTGCCCGAAAAACTGGACGACATCGACCGGGTTCCCGTGCCGCACAACCCGGCGACGGGCAATCCGTTCGTGTACCGACTGGACGGGGCGACGGCCATTTTGGAGCTGCCGTCGTCCGACCGCATTCCCGGTTACAACCGGCGATTCGAGATTCAAGTTGCGAATAAATGAATTTCACGCAGAGTTGCAAAGTGCGCAGAGAAAGAGCCAGATTCTCTCGCTGTGCGCCTCCGCGTCTCTGCGTGAATATTCGTTAGCGAATCTGCAAGAGAGATTGAGATGAAAGCTAAGTTAAACGTCTGCCTGGTATGTTTCGGCGGTTTGGTCGTTCTTGTTGCGCGTGGCATGGCGGCGGAGCCTGCGGACGTGCTTGCGCCGTTTGTCAACGGCGATCCATTTGCCGCGGCGTTTATAGATATGAGGTCGCTGCCGGAAAAGGCGGATGGCAGTTTCGATGTTGGGAGCCTGCTGCCGCTGGTGGGCGACGAGCGGCAGCCGGCGACCGCAGCGCTCCGGGGAGCTCAGCAACTCATTGACGCGCTCCGCAAGGCGGGCGTGGACCGCGTTTACGCCGTGGCTGGCTTGGCTGATATCCATGAGCGTGGCGGTCCGCTCGTGCTATTGCAACTCAAAGCCGGCCGCCAGCCGGAGAACGTCGTGCGGAAACTTTCACAGGTCGCACCTTTGAAGGTGGGACAATCGCAAGTCGAAATGCGGCCGCATGGATCCAACGAAGTACTGGTCGGATTACAGGCCACGGTAGAGCGCTACGCTTCGCTAGCCCGGAGCGAGCGGCCGGATGTCATCAACCCACTCGAAAGGCTATCTAACGAGAACGCAAAAATCGCGGCCGTGTTCTGTCCGGGGCCGGATTTCCGACGCGTGGTGCGCGAGCTGTGGCCGGAGCTGCCGGGACCGCTCGCGCCGCTGCGCGGCGAGCTGGCCGACCGCTGGCTGCACCTGGAGCTGTCCACCAATTTGCCACCGAAGGCCAAGCCGCAGCTCACGGTGCAGGCGCGCGACGAGGAGGCGGCCACGATCTTCGCCCAGCTATGGCGCGACCTGCCAACGGCCGTGCCGACGATGACGGGCGAGGCCAATCCGAAACAGACGAGACAATATGTTCAAGCCGTGGTTGAGGCATTGCCGCCCAAGTTGCAAGGTGACCGCGTGACGCTTGCGTTTCCCACAACAGAAGCGGAGCTGGCCGCTTTACAAAGGCTGGCATCACAGGCCACTGACGCCGCAATGGAATCGGCGCGGCGCGATCGGCGGGTGAATCAATTCAAGCACCTCGCGCTGGCCGCGCTGAACTACCACGACCAGCACAAGCACTTTCCGGCCTCGGCGGCGATTCGCAGCAAGGATGGCGAACCACTCTTGAGCTGGCGCGTGGCCCTGTTGCCATATCTCGAACAAGGGGAGCTGTACAAGCAATTTCACCTCGACGAGCCGTGGGACAGCCCGCACAACCGCACGCTCATCGAAAAGATGCCCGAAATTTTCGCCGACCCGGATCGCAAGCTCAGGCACCTGGCCCGCGAAGGCAAGACAACATGCCAGGTGCCGGTCGGTCCGGCGACGGTCTTCCCCGGCAACGGAGGCATCACGTTTCGCGACATCGCCGATGGCACGTCGAAGACGATCATGATTGTGGAGGTCGAACCACTGCGCGCCGTCGTGTGGACCAAGCCAGAAGATTGGGAGCCAGACATGGAGAACCCCCTGCGGGGAGTCGCGCGGAGCGACCGCGACATTTTTGTCGCGGCATGGTGCGACGGGTCTGTGCAAGCCGTGGCGGTCGATATCGACAAAGATGTGCTACGTGCGCACCTGACGCGCGCCGGCCGAGAGGTTGTGGACCGGCCGTAGCAATTCCACGGGGGAGGGAGTGGCATTGCTAGCAGTACGACAATCACTCGGCTTGGCACGGACTCGCGCTTCTGATAATTTGCTCACCCGCGGTTGTGAAACACCAGGGAGACGCGCGGGCAAGGTTCGCGCGACAAGGGAAAGGACTCAGGGATGCAGTTGTCACCCAATGTCGCCGGGCGCAAACCGGCGGCGTTTTCCGAAGGGCCGACAGGGAAGGAGGCCGCTATGACAACCGAACACCAGGCGCAGCTTCGTGTCCACATTCGCTGGATGATCCGGCGCGACATGCCGGAGGTGCTCGAAATCGAACGGGGCGCATTTGAGTTCCCCTGGTTCGAGGAGGAGTTCATCCGTTGTCTGCGGCAGCGCAATTGCATCGGCATGGTCGCCGAGCATGCCGAGCGCGTCGTGGGCTTCATGATCTATGAGCTGCACAAGACGCGGCTTCACATCTTGAACTTCGCGGTGGCGAATGACGTGCGGCGGCGCGGAGTGGGCCGGCAGATGATCGAAAAGCTCGTCGGCAAGCTCTCCAGCCAGCGGCGCACGCGGATCAGCCTCGAAGTGCGCGAGACGAACCTCGCAGCGCAGGTTTTCTTCCGCTCAAGCGGCTTTCGGGCCACGAGCGTGCTGCACGATTTCTACGACGACTCGCCGGAGGACGCGTACTTGATGCAGTATTGCTGTCCGTCCGAATCGACGGCGCTCGTGCTGCCGATGAACCGCATCGATCGGCTGGCGGGGTAGGCGAAGACAAGGAGACACGGAGACAAGGAGCATTCGGGGTCGCTGCCCCGATATCTCCTTGTCTCCCCTTCTCCTTGTCTTTCGTAAATCAGAGATCAACGATCGTTGCCTCCACGGCCGGCAGCTCGACGACGGCGACGCTGTGCGGATTCGCGCGATAGATCGCGCCGGGATTCAGCACGACGGTCTCCCCTCGGCGGTCGATCGCGGCCACGTGCGTGTGGCCGTAGCAAACAAGGCGAAAGTCGCCACTGTCGATTGTCTGGCGGAAGCGGCGGCCGTCGTGGCTGTGCAAGAGCGCCACCCTCACACCTTCGAACTCCAGGTCGCCGAAGAGGCCGTGGCAAGTCTGGCCCGCGAGGGCAATTTGCCTAGCGAACTTCTCGTGGTCGCTGTCGCAGTTGCCGAAGACGAAGTGCGCCGGCCAGGCGGCGAACACATCCACAACGGCCATCGAGCCGATGTCGCCGCAGTGCAGCACGGCATCGACGCCGAGACTTTCAAACATCCGCACCGCGCGGCGCGTGTTTTCGACGTGGCCGTGGGTATCGCTGACGATTCCGACTCGCACGACGGTTATCTCAATGCTTTCGCCTGCGTTAGGGCGGCAACTTCAAATTCTGCCGGAGGACGGTAGTGATGCTGTTCGACGTAGTGGGCAATCAGCGTTGGTGCTACGTAGATCACGTCTTGTGCATTAACTTCAATCTCGCCCGTACCGGCCGCGTTGCCGCAGAGCTCGCATAAATGAAGCGGAGCAGAGATTCGAACTGGATGATGAACCAATTTGTGGAGTGCTCTCACCAATTCGCCAGACGGTTCGGACGTTGCAAATGGATGCGCTTTATCCAACCAGCCGATGTTGACTCGATTCGCCTGCGGCTGCGCTTGAATCGGCGAATACTGATACGGCGTTAAATCTGGGAAATACATGGTTTAGGCCAATGTATGGCTGGTTGCAGGTTTATTGTCATTGAGCTTCAAGTTGACGTTCGATTTGCATAGTGCGCTCGCGTAGTCGACATTCCACTTCAACCACTGTATTGCCTTCAGCGAACACCGTAAGAATCGGCCGGCCGGCTTCAATGAGCGTGTTGGCAGCGGGTATGTCGGCGAGCATCGGCCAAGGTTTGTGCATGGCCTGCTGCAGGGCTTCCTCAACG
>DASXWB010000145.1:0-1985 GCA_036503915.1 Lacipirellulaceae bacterium
AATCCGAGGTCAGCGCCGCCAGCGCCGAGGGCGTGGAAGTCGTGGGCCCCAAGGGGGAGAAATACTACGTCGACCGCCGCAGCTACCTGGCCAAGAGTGTGCCGCAGCGCATGGCCATCATTTCGGCGGGCGTCGTAATGAACGTGATCTTTGCGTTTATTTTTGCGGTCGTCGCCTATGGCATGGGCGTGCCTTACTATCCGTCCATTGTTTCAGAAACGTCGCCTGGCTCGCCGGCGTGGCGTGCTGGTCTTGAAACCGGCGACGAGATCGTTCAGATCGGCAAAACGGAGAACCCGACGTTTACGCAGCTGCGCGGAGGCGTAACGCTGGGGGATATGGAAAATGGGATTCCCGTCGTGGTCAAGCGCGCGGCGAGCAGCGAAACAGAGCGCATAACGCTGGTGCCCGAGCATGGAAGCGGAGAGTTGGCCACGATCGGTATTAGTCTGCCCTATTCGCTGACGCTGTCGAAAATTCCGACCATCGAGGGATCGGTGGCGGCAACCGCGAAGTTAGTGTCACCGCCGGCGAGCCAGCTTGCTTCGGATGAAGCGGAATTCAGGAGCGGTGACGAGGTGATCCGCGTCGGCGACGAGCCCGTGAAAAGCTATCGGGAGTTTGCATCGCAACTGGCTGCGAACCCGGATAAGCCGCTTCAGATAACGATTCGCCGGCCGCCGGCGAAGGCAGAAGATGCCGGCGAGACATCGGAGGCGGCGAGTTCTGCACAAGAGCTGACTTTCGAAGTGCCCGCCCAGCCGATGAATCGTTTTGGCCTGGTGATGAACATGGGACCGGTGTCCGCGATTCAAAAGGGCTCGCCGGCCGAAAGTGCTGGATTTGAAAAGGGCGACCAAATTGAGGTCGTCGACGGCAAGCCGATAGCGAGCCGCGCCGCGGACCAGCCGGCCGATTCATGGGATAGCATGACGCTGCCAGATTACGCGCGGCGCGCGGCCGCCGAATCGAGGGAGATCGAGTTCACAGTAACGCGGCCGCATAACCAGGCTTCCGAGCCGAACGAGTTAAGTCTGCGTGTTACACCGGTCATGCCAGAAATGTTTCACTCCTTCCATCCGCCGGGCGCGCCCGTAGCCGTGAATGCCGTCGGCATCGCCTACCATGTCGGAAACGAAGTGGTCGGCGTCGTGCCCGGTAGTCCGGCCGCGAAAACAGGGTTGAAAGCCGGCGACAAGATTCTAGTGGCTGAGGTAATCTATCCGCCGGATTCGAAGGGTAAGAAGCGTGATCCCGACACCGTGCGATTCGTTGCGGCAGGGCCTGGCTGGCTTGGCCGATTGATTCGCAGCGTATTTGGCGGCGGGGAAGCCGAGCCGCGCGTTGAGCCAAGCTGGCCCATGCTGATTGATCTCGTGCAATTCGCCGGCGGAGGCACGAAGGTGGAATTCTCGGTGAAGCGGTCCGGCGAAGAGAAAGCGCGAACCGTAACGCTCGAGCCAACTCCCGAGGAGGGAGTTTATTTCGCCGCGCGCGGGCTCAACTTCGAGCTGATCGAGAGGATCCGCACGGCCAAGTCGTTTGGCGAGCAAATTCAGCTGGGTTGGCAGGAAACCACCGAGGCCTTGGGCATGGTGTTCCGTTTTCTACAGAAGCTCGGGACGCAGGTGCCGCTGACGGCGCTCGGCGGCCCGGGCACAATCGCCATGGTGGCGGGCAATGAGGCCTCGAAGGGCCTGCCATCGTTCTTGGTGTTTCTCACGATGCTCAGTGCGAACCTGGCGGTGCTCAATTTTCTGCCAATTCCGCTCCTGGACGGCGGGCACCTCGTGTTCCTGGCCTACGAGGGCATTCGCCGCCGGCCGGCGCCCGAGAAGTTTGTCATCGCCATGCACATGGTCGGCTTTGTGTTCATCATCGGGCTGATGATGTTCGTGATCGGGCTGGATATCCAGCGGATCTGGAGTTTGTAGCGCGGCGCGCACAAGCAAAAGTGCAACTGCCGAGGCGTGGACTGGTCGCTT
>DASXWB010000146.1:0-1649 GCA_036503915.1 Lacipirellulaceae bacterium
ACGGCAGCATCGAAGAACTGCGTAAAATCTTCGAAATGACAAACGAAGAGCGCCGCATGTTGCGGGCACTGCAGAAATCGCTACGACGCCGGCTTCCACCGGCCTGAACTTGGATGCCTTGTTCCCTGCCCCCGGCATCCCGCATCCTGCATCCTTATGGTTTTCAAAGATCTCCCATCTCAATACGATCACGCAGCAGCTCAAAAGCGCTGGTATCCCTTCTGGGAAGAGCGCGGCTATTTTCATGCCGAAGCCGACGATCCGCGGCCGCCATTTACGATTGTCATCCCGCCGCCCAATGTGACCGGCGCGCTGCACCTGGGCCACGCGCTCAACAACACGCTGCAAGACATCCTCATCCGCATGAAGCGAATGCAGGGCTTCAATACGCTCTGGATGCCGGGCACCGATCATGCCGGCATTGCTACGCAGGCTGTGGTCGAGCGGCGGCTTTTTGAGGAAGAAAAGAAAACCCGGCACGATCTGGGCCGGGAGGGATTGGTCGAACGCATCTGGAAATGGAAGGACCAGTACGAAGCTCGCATTCTTTCGCAGCTCAAGCAGATGGGATGCAGCTGTGATTGGGCCCGCACGCAGTTCACATTCAATGAGCACAATTCGCGGGCCGTGCGCGAATGGTTCTTTCACTTGTTCAAGGACGGCAGAATTTACCGCGGCAAACGACTCGTGAACTGGGACACGTTCCTGCAAACCGCGGTCAGCGACGATGAAGTGTTCCACGAGCCGGTTAAGGGACACTTTTGGCACTTCAAATATCCGGTGGCGGCGAAGGATCGCCAGGCGGGCGAACCGGAGTTCGTGACCATTGCCACAACCCGGCCTGAAACCATGCTCGGCGACACGGCCGTTGCGGTGCATCCCGACCCGGCAGCCGCATTCGACAAAGTCGGCGCCGAATTGCGCGAGAAGCTGCTGCACGCGACGGTCAAAGAAAAGGCGGAGCTGGAAGAGCAGATGACGCTTTTGCTGGATCGCCGCGCGAAGGTGCTGCCGCGGCTTGAGCAACTGCGCGACATGGCCAAGCGCGGTGTGCAGCTCGAGCTGCCCCTCACTGGCCGCACGATCCCGCTCATCACCGACGAGTGGGCCAAGCCGGAGCTCGGCTCCGGCGCCGTGAAGATCACGCCGGCCCATGATGCGAACGACTACGAAGTCTGGCAACGGCATCCCGAGATCGGTGCGATCAACATCCTCAATCCCGACGGCACGCTCAACGAGAACGTGCCGCAAAAATACCGTGGGCTCACCGTGAAAAAAGTCCGCGACGCCGTGGTGGCAGACATGGAAGCGGCCGGCCACTTGGTCGAAGTGGAAGACCGCGAAATCGACCTGGCGCACTCGGACCGCAGCAAGACACCGATCGAACCGTACCTGGCGGACCAATGGTTCGTCCGAATGGGAGGCGGAGAACGCGTGCCTGAGCCAGGTGAGAGTGTTGCGGTCGGAGTGGAAACTATTCACGAAGTGGGCTTGGCTCAAAGTGCAATGGATGCCGTAATCGACGGTCGCGTCACGATTACCCCCGAAAGATACGCAAAGGGATATCTCGATTGGCTCGGTGAAAAACGTGATTGGCCGGTGGGAAGGCAATTGTGGTGGGGACACCAGATTCCAGTTTGGTCCCGACC